>JANQHA010000306.1 GCA_028282865.1 Oligoflexales bacterium | reverse complement strand
GCGACCGCTATATGGAGTTTTGGAATCTGGTATTTATGCAGTATGATCGCGATGCTAATGGCAAACTTAACCCGCTACCTAAACCTTCTGTAGATACCGGAGCCGGCTTAGAGCGTCTTGCATCGATCCTGCAAGGGGTCGATACAAATTATGATATCGACGTATTTAGAAACATTATGACTAAGACTGGTGAGTTGGCTGGCGCTGCTTACGATCCAAAGTCCGAAGAGGCACTAAATTTTAGGGTTATAGCCGATCACGCTCGTTGCGCGACTTTTTTAGTCGGTGATGGGGTGTTAGCTTCTAACGAAGGTCGTGGCTATGTTCTACGAAGAATTATAAGACGTGCGGTTCGCTATGGGCGAAAGCTTGGACTGAATAAGCCTTTTTTACATAAGGTATGCGGGTTTGTTATTGATCAAATGTCAACAGTTTATCCGGATCTAGAGAGCCAAAGAAGTCTAATTGATCGATGCATTTTGGCTGAAGAAGAGCAGTTTTTAAAGACGCTTGAGAAAGGCCTATTATTGTTAGATGACGAGGTAGGTGCACTTAAGAAAGGTCAAAAGCTTTCGGGATCTGCCGCATTCAAGTTATACGACACTTACGGTTTTCCTATAGACCTGACTCGGGTGATTTGTCGTGAGCAGAATATCGATGTTGATGAAGCTGGCTTTGAAAAGGCTATGGCCGAGCAAAAGTCTAGGTCACGTGACAACTGGAAGGGGTCTGGTGAGGTAGTCGTTTCTTCGGACTATCAGAGCTTATACGAACGTCTGAAAAAAGAACATAAACTTCCTGAGTTCGTTGGGTATACCAAGTTAAAGACCGAGGCTACCTGCATGGCAATTCTACCAGGGCCTGGCAAACAGCTCGAAGCGGTATTTGATAAAACTCCATTTTATGGAGAGAGTGGTGGGCAGGTCGGTGATAAGGGCAAGGTATACAGTGATGACTTTGAAGCAAATGTTGTAGACACAAAAAAGCCGTTTACAGATCTTATAGTTTTGAAGCTGGAAGTCCTCAAGGGCGAGCTGGAAGTCGGACAAACTGCAGTGCAGCAGGTGGACTCTCGCTTACGGCAGTTGGCTGCTCGTAACCACACTGGAACTCATTTGTTGCAGTGGGCCTTAGGCCAGGTGTTGGGCTCTCATGTTAAACAGGCTGGGTCTTTGGTTACCCCTGAGCTGTTACGTTTTGACTTCAGTCATTTTGAGGCAGTTACCAAGACTCAACTCTTGCAGGTAGAGGATCTGATTAATCAAAAAATTTGGCAGTCTGACCCTATTGGGATTCGGTCTATGGCAAAAGATGATGCGGTCAAGGCGGGCGCAGTTGCTATGTTTGGCGAAAAGTATGGTGATCAGGTCCGGGTGGTAAATGTCGGCGACTATTCCATCGAGCTTTGCGGCGGAACCCATGTGACTAACTCGGCTGAGATAAACTTATTTAAAATAATGAGTGAAGGCGGAATAGCTGCTGGAACTAGAAGAATTGTCGCTGTTACTTCTGAGGGCGCATACAAGTATATGCAAGAGGGTTATGAGGAGTGCAGCTATGTTAGGCAGCGCATGAATGCGAACTCTCTTGAAGAAATTACAGCGCGATTCGATAAGGTTGATCAGAACGAAAAGGATCTTCGCCAACAGTTAGGGCGTTTTGAAAGTTTGCGTGTTGGTGGTGTCATCGATGATTTGATTGCCAAAGCTAAAACACGCGCCGTGGGTCGCTCGGTTATTGCACTCTGCGACCCTGACCCTCAGGGTATTAAAAAACTTAGAGAGATTGCTGAGCGTTTATGTCAGAAGGCAGCTGATTCGGTCGTGGTGCTGGCGATGTCTGACCCCGCCGGGCAAAAAGCATTTGTTCTGGCTGCGAAAGGTAAAGAAGCTGATAAAGACTTTCATGCGGGTGACCTCATCAAAACACTTGCTCCGATTATCGATGGCAGGGGTGGTGGTCGTCCAGAGATGGCTCAAGCAGGAGGGTCTAAAGCTAGCGCTTTGAGTGCATTAGTCAGTAAAGCGGAAGAGGTCCTTAGCTAGTAAGAACTGATTTTCACGCTAAATTCTATTGTTGAATCATTTACAAGTTTTTTGGATGGCATCGCTATCTTTGGCCGACTTTGTTTCGGGTTGCGATAGGCCTTCATCTGTGTGACCGCTGGTTGTTTGTTTTTTGCTATGGGTAGCTGATGCGAGGCTGTATATTACACCATCGTCATGGACATCTCCATCTCCACCGTCGACAATGATTTGCTCGTTGCTGCCGCCTACATCTCCGTCGCCACCGTCAGCGATAATTGGCTTATTGCCATCATGGACATCTCCATCACCACCGTCAGCTTGCAGCTGGTCTTGGCTATTTGGATCTTTTTTGGAGCAGTCGGCAATATTGTCCGCGTTTTGTAAAGTGCTAGCGTTCTCATTGTCACAGTTAGCAAGTAAAATAGAACTGAGAGCAACCCATAAAATACTATTGAAAATACTGGTTAATTTCATGTTTTGCTCCCGTTTGATATGATGCGTTCCTATATACTGTTTCGGCTAGCTACTTCGAAAACTTTAAGAAAAAACAATTATTATTATTTAATTTAGTAATATTGGTGAGATAAGCGTTTTTACGGCATTTTGCTCGGAGCTATTTTGAAGGTCTTACCTAGGTTCAAATCACCAGAATATAACCTGCTGCCTCTAATCATGATGGCAGGTGCGTTTGGTGTGTTTTTTTTGGCGTGGTTTAACCATGAGTACTCCTATCACAATTGGCTTGCAGTTAATATGCAAGGGACTGTCTTTGGTGATGAATGCAAGTACGCTGTTGGCAAGCATGATGAAGCCGATGGTTATACGACGCTTCTATCAAAGACTTATGAGTTCCAAAAATTAAAAATGCCTTACCGAGATGCTCCCGCTGATCTCAAGCCGATTGTGAAGCTTGGTGAGTACTTGATTACTAAATGCCAGCTCGACCCACGCAGCTTAAAAAAAGATGGCTATGCGTGGGTCAATCTTAAAAAAGTATATGGACGCACTGCAGTTTTTATTCACGACCAGTTGGTACTTGAACAACTTGAATCTGGTAACATCGAGTTTCCACTACCTCCACAGCTGCGAAGTGAAGCTTTCGAAATAGTCTTACTTTCATGGCCTTCGAAAAGTGCTCCAAGACCAGGCCTTGCTTCTTTATCTCCCCTTATTTTTTCAGATAGCCGAGATGCTATTGAAGATATTAGGCGGAGTAGAAAGTTCTTTTACATAGAAGGACCAACCTTTCGGATGGCATACTATTTGGCTTTGTTCTTATTTTTCTCAGTAGCATGGTTATTTGGTATTAGGTTTAACGATGTTCGGTGGATGATTGTTCTAACAGCGATGCTATCAATACAGGCTTACGTCGCCTACACGCCTATTGGCTCAAGTGCAAGGTGGCAATGGCTTGCTGATCAATGTTTTTGGTTTTCAGAAAGTTTGGCATTGGGCTGCTTTGTATTTTGCTTTATGCGCTTAAAAAGTTTGCGACGCGTTACCATCGATATATATTTTTATATCGCAACCGCAACCTATGTGGCGGCTTCAGTTTTCTTGCCACTTACGACCCAAAGAGAGCTGGGCCTGAGGTTCCACCTACCGTACCTTTTTGCTTTCGGCCAGTTTTTGCTATTGGTCTTTCTCGGTTTCCGTCATCGAAAAATTTTATCGGGGTCGCGACTTAAACGGGTCGATATTATTCTAGGATTAAGTGTGCTCGCAGCGTTAGCTTACTTAGTACAGTTTTTTCTGATGATGAATTTAGATATCAATTTAAACCATTCTTTGAACGCGTGCTTTGTCACAGTATTTTCGATATATCTCTCTGTTGATTTGGTCGTTTTTCATCGGCAGTTTTTACAAGAGAAAAACCGTCGGATGCAAGAGGAGCATGAGCGTTATAGTTTGGAACAGCGACTAATATTAGGTCGCAGTGTTCAGAATACTTTGCTACCCAAAAAACTCAGCGGAGTAGTGGCAGGCTTTCAGTATCACTTTTATTATGAGCCCGCTCAGACCATGTCTGGTGATTGGATGTATGTATGGGAAGACGATAGTGGTCAGGTTACGCGGATTATTTTTGGAGATGTAATGGGGAAGGGACCCCAAGCCGCTATTGTGATGTCTTCAATTATGGCGTTTCTGCATCAATGTAAAAGCAGTCGCAAGACTATGGTCGAAAGTATCGAATACTTGAATAAACAACTCTTCGAAGTTTATCACGGAAAAACAACCACGACCGCGGCGGCGATAGAGTTCGAATCAGGAAATAAAGCTAACTTATATAATTGTGCAACTCCAGGCTGGGTCCATCTTAGTGGCCGGGAGTTTAGCCACTATCCGAAGTCTCTAAATCCACTCGGACTTTCGCCAGAGTATCTGGCTTCTGGTCAGCCAGTTTCTCTGAACTCCAAGTCAATGCTAATGTCCTTTAGTGATGGGGTGATGGAAGGGGCTCGGTCAATCCAAAGATTATTGGCCTCCTTTGAAAATACCAATCCCTCCAAACTATCTCCAGATAGCATTTTTAATATGGTAAAGGAAATTGGCCGAAATGATCTTCAAGAAGATGATAAAACGATACTTCTAATTAAAAAATCCAGCCAATATTAAACATAAGCACCTGAGGAGTGGCGATTTTACTAAAAGTACTTGCTAGGTCTTTATTTTCCTCGCTGGCTTTTTCAAGAGATTCATCAGAGGAGCCAGTGGTAACAGTTTTGGTGTTGTCTTCTGAGCTCATTGGAATCAAGTATCCTACCCAATCAGCGCCGATAAAGAACCCGCTATCAAACCTCCATGTGTTTCCAAGTGCCAAGCCGGCCACTGTACT
>JANQHA010000249.1 GCA_028282865.1 Oligoflexales bacterium | reverse complement strand
TAATGACTAATTTCTATTTTTGCTTTTTTGACTGCTTCAATGGCGCTCTTTTCGGCTTTTGTTGCATCTGCTAATTGGGTTCGTGCTTGTTCTAACTCTTTTACGCTAGTGGAGTAGTCCGTTATTCCAAGAAGGAGCCTTCCATCAGGGTTGATTTTTTCCTCTTGCTCAATGATCTGCTTTTTTTTCACGGCCAAATCTTTGGTTAAACTATCCAACTTCTTTTTCAGATCTTTATCATCAGGCTTTGCCTCTAAGTCCTCTTTGGCTTTCGCTACCATCGAGGTCACTCTATCGACCTCTTCTTGGCTTATAGCTATAGCAGCCAAGTTCTTTTTTGTTTCCTCAATGACTTTAAAGTGATCTTTAATAGACGATTTTAAGGTCTCGTCAATTTTGTCTATGGAGCTGGATTTTAGCATCTCAACCTTCGCATTCATTTCCTTTATTTTTCCTTCTTGAGAGGAAATTTTTTCTTCTAACTTCGACTTAGACTCGGACTTAGAAGAGATATCGGCTTCGGTTCTGTCGATGTCACTGGCAATCTCAGTCTCGATGTCTTTGATGGCTGGGGTATGCGCCATCATATAGGCCAATAGTTTAGCGTCGCTTTCAGACTTACCCAGCTTAGTCAATGTGTCTTTCATTGATTTTTCTAGTTGGTTGATTTTAGCGCTTTGTGACCCTACTTCAGACTTTCTCGTTCTTTCGAGCAGGTTTATTTCGTCATTTTTTTTATTTATCTGACTAGATAATGCTGCCTGCTCTTTTTTTGATTCTGCTAGTTTTTGCTCCGATACCGCTAATCTTCTTTCTGCTGATTCATCCCTCACTTTTTTTTCTTTCCTGTCACAGGCGCTAAACGAAAAGCTTAACGCCGCTAATAATGCCGACATGCGAACAACTGATCTTCTCATAACTTGTCTCCTAGTTAAGAAAAATACGAGATATGTAACCGACCCATGGATACCGCTATTGATTTAAAAATTCAAGAGTCATCAACTACAAAAAACATCTTTTTTTGTAGGGCGAGCTGTAAAATGAAAGTTAGTTTAACATGGCTGACCGTCCAGTTATTCACTAGTTGGTCCTTCGTAGAAACTTGTATAGGTGCCTAGGTAGATAGTATGTTTGTCAAAGCTGTTTCGATGTTGGTTGTGGTAGTAAGAGTGTTGCCTGAGATTGCTAGCAATAGATTCGATGATAATGTCTTGTCTAAAATAGGGTAGGTGGTGGTGTGGTCCGAGCGAGCACAAGTTTAATGAACTACCAGCGGTATTAATCGATTATAGGTGATTCTGTAGACTGCTAGGTGGTATAATCGATGTATTAATATTTGATGCTGGCTAGAATATTCTTAGGTTGGAGTTGTTGATGTTTCAGGTTCTTGCGGAAATCTTTCGAACTAGAAATCTTATAGTTTTGCTACTAGGAATTTTTTTGTTTCGCTCATGCATCGCAGTTCCATATACCGTGCCTAGTGGCTCAATGGAGCCCACAATATTCTCAGGAGATAGGGTTCTTACTTTGATGTTTGCTTATGACATTAAAATCCCTTTTAGCGGAGGAACCATTTGGCAGCACGGCACACCAAAATTGGGTGATGTTGTTGTGTTCAAACGACCGGATAAACCGTCGCAAACTTATATTAAAAGGGTTGTTGCCCTAGGAGGGCAGAAGATTTCAATGGCTGGCAAAACTCTGATTATTGACGATCAACCGCTAACCAATGAACCAGTAAAACTGGCAGATGCTGATAGGTTGTTAATTGATGAGTTAGATGGGGAACCCTCGGTTTTACGCGAGAGTCTAGGTGAGCGTGATCATCTTGTGCTTTACGATGACGGTAGTTCGTTTAGCGATCTTTGGTCACAAAAAGAAGGTTTCGTAGTGCCGAGTGGTAGCTACTTTGTTATGGGAGATAATAGGGATCATTCCAACGATAGTCGATCTTGGGGGGTCATCGGGTTGCAGGATATTATAGGTAAGGCTGTGCTTGTAGTTTGGAGTTATGGCTCGGTTCCAGGTGCGCCGACCGGGATGCGTTGGTGGCGGGTTTTAAGGCCGTTCGATTAAATTTCGATTGGCATTAAAAGTGCATATTAAATTTTCCAAGCTGCCTTGGTGGTAGGTTGAAAGCTTAGGAGAATACCTTGAAAACATGTTCAATCGATGTTTGTAGTGGCTGCCAAAATTATAAGACCTGTCGCAGCATTAATACGCTGTTATTTCGCAGCAGTTTCCGAGCCGAGAACCGCGACCTGAACCATGTCCATGAGCACCTTCGTAGGGACGGTTTTAATTTTCCAAATGTTCAAGACCCAGCCCAATGCTGGCTGAGTGACAAACCCGGTGTTACCTCTTTTTATTACTCGACGCTTGAGTCACTTACTGAAAAATCTCTGCATTAACTTCTGGATTTGTCGAAAAAGTTCTTTGCTCTATAAATTGATAAAATAAAAATTTATCAAGGGTAGACAATGCCGACTCGATTATAGCCCTTGGGCCAACTTTTTTATCTAAAACGTCTCTTATACTGGATGGCCAGGTAGCTTGCTTTTCCAAAGAGTCGCCGCTAACCAATACTACCGGCAGATTTTTGAAGAATATATCAATGTACTTAGCTATTTCTAAGCCGCACCATGAGTCCAGGTGGTAGTCAATGAGCGCCAAGTCGTAGTTAGAAAAATGAGCTAACGAGTACATTTCTGCCAAAGAGCTGAAGCATGTGATGTCAACATTCATGTCCGCGGCCGTGCTCTCCATAACATGCCTAAAAATAGGGCAGTCGTCGATTAATACTATAGATTGTCGCGGCTTATTGGCCGTATCTAGGTGGTTGTCTGATTCTACTTCTGGAACGCTCTCGTCGTAATTTAGTGTAAGGTCTGTCATACGTAGCCTCCTGAGCGGATGGTTAATGGTACTGAAACTGGGTGATCTGTCCTGAATAACGCTATCTCAAAATGACATGTTTGCAAGAATGTTACCAGCCGGACCACGATGATATAGCCCCGTAATGATTGATATTCGGGGACCACCAACTGTATTAAATCCGTCCTAACGACCTAAAATCGTGTAGTGATAGATATACAGGGCGATCGGGCCAATTTAAGAATTTAAAAAATTACATTTTTTGTATTGATATTTATACAATCTGTGGTAGTTTGCCGTCCGTTTAGAGGTACAACGTTTCTAGTTATTTTGTTTAGCTCCCGGGGGAACTATGCTTGAAGATCAGGTCCAAGTTGACACCCAGTCAGTGAAGCCTTTCCGAGGTCGCGTACTTGTTGTCGATGATGATGAGAATATTCGTTACCTATTTAATGCTAAGTTAGTGCAGGCTGGCTTTGAAGTTCACGAAGCAGAAGCAGCTCATCTGATATCGGAAGCCCTTAACAACTACAGCTACTCAGCCATTCTCTTTGATAACTATTTGGGTGATAGTTTGGGAGT
>JANQHA010000179.1 GCA_028282865.1 Oligoflexales bacterium | reverse complement strand
AGATGAATCTGCAGTGAGCTTTTGCCGGAAGATTGTTAAAGATGATGGGGTATGCGATTGGAGGCTTCCAGCTATTGAGATTGAAAGGCGTTTTCGGGCTTACTTCCCATGGCCTGGCTGTTTTAGTTTTTTAGGTGACCAAAGGGTTCATTTCTTAGATTTGACAGCAGCCTCAGGTGATACCAAATATCCTGCTGGAAGTTTTAAATTTGATAAATCTATAGGCCGCCTAAGGGTTGCCGCCGGCGATGGTGAGGTCTTGGTCTCTCGGTTAAAAAAGGCTGGCGGTAAGCCGTTAGATGCAGCAGCTTTTTGGAACGGAATTAAAGGTATGGAAGGTTCTTATGAATTCTCAAATGGTGAGCTCAAACATGGCTGATGTGGTGGTCGCTGTTTCGGGAGCTGGGCGGAGCCTCCAGAATCTAATTGATCAGCAATCTGCATTTGGAAATTACCGAATTGTGGGAGTTATTGCTTCTTCTGCGAAATGCGCTGCGGTTCAAATTGCAGAGAGATCCGGCATTGAAGTATATGTCGGTGATTTCGATGGCGATATGAAAAATAGTAAATCTGATGGCTTATACCGATGGTTGAAGTCTCGTAGCGTTGAATGGATTGTACTGGCTGGATTTTTAAAGCTTATGCCTATCTATGATGAATGGCGGGAGCGCATGATTAATATTCACCCATCTTTGCTGCCGAAATACGGAGGTCCGGGTTACTACGGAATTAGGGTTCATCGATCGGTGATCGATCAAGGTGATTCGTATTCAGGCGCGAGCATTCATTTTGTGAATGAAGCTTATGATGATGGCCAGCTAATAGCACAAAGTCGAGTGCCAGTCCTTGCTACAGATAATGCCGAAACGCTAGCTTCTCGAGTTTTTGAAGTCGAGTGTAAGCTATATCCAATCGTTTTGTCGGAGCTAATAGCAGGTACTTTGCCATTGGACCGTGCGGAGACAAAAATATATGAATTCTAAACTTCTGGAGTTGTTTGATGCACAGATGTCTGGGCTGATTGCTGCTGAGTATAATGGCGAAGATTCATTGAGCGAGAGTATATCATACGCTCTAAGCAGCAAAGGTAAACGGGTTCGGCCGTTGCTTTGTATGCTTTGTTGTAAGGCTGTGGGTGGTAATGTTGATCACTCATTGCGGGCTGCACTGGCAATAGAAATGGTTCATACTTACAGTTTGATACATGATGACCTTCCTTGCATGGACAACGATCAATTGCGGCGTGGTATCCCGACCTGTCATGCGAAGTTTGGTGAGGGGGCGGCACTTCTCGCTGGCGATGGCTTGTTGACCGATGCATTTTCAATTATTTCAGATCCGAGTTTTTTTTCCGACCTTGATTTTGTCTATAATGGTGAAATTATCTCTCGTCTGGTTTGCAGCCTATCTACTGCTGCTGGTTCTAAAGGTATGGTACTAGGCCAGTCAGAAGATGTCTTTTGGACTAGCAAAAATGGCTCGACCGCTGAGGATTTACACCAGATTCATATAAAGAAAACCGGGCAGTTGATCGGTGCTTCTTGCGCTGCCGGGGCAATTTGTGCAGGTGCCGGTGATGAAACTGTCTCTAAAGTTCGTACATTCGGAATTATTCTCGGGCATGCATTTCAGATCCTTGATGATGTACTCGATGATTGCGATGGTATTGGTAAATCGCCAGGTAAAGACGGCGAAATGGGCAAGCTCACCTACTTAAGCTATATGACTGCTGATGCGGCAAGAGATGAGGCTGGCAGGCTAACTTCAGAAGCCGTTAGTCTCATCAAATCTTTAACAGGCTTTGCTGCTGACGATCTTGAAAGATTTGCTAATGAACTCCTTTCTAGGGGGTGCTGAGTTACTAAATCTAAGGTATAATTTATTAAAACTTTGGATGTGCCGTGACTGTAACTTTGAAATTGATATTTTGGTGTATAACCTTATTACTACCTACGCTGTCCTTAGGTGCTAGCAATATAGAGCAGCTTATTTTTCCAAAGGGCTCTAAGGAGAGTTGTCGTCAGATTGATAGATCGCTGCGGCCAAAGCTCAACGCTATTGCCCCAGGGGTTTTGAAGACGACTAATGATTTAATAAGGCTTGTCGAGGAAAAAAAATCTGGTCAGTTGGCAGGGTTATTTCATAGCCGGATGAAAATCAGCTCTAACCAGATGAAGCTACTATTTAAAAAGATAGGCGTCGTTTATGGCTGGCCGGTTGATGTCACTGAACATCGGTTGTGGTCGATTCATAGTAAGAAAAGTCCAAAGCTGGTCGCTTGTAAAAACGATCAATTGGCTATTGGTCCACATTACGGATATCAGATTCAATTTGGAGTTTGGCTGCAGCTGTTAGGCCAGAGAGAGCTAGGGCGTATCTATGCATCGCTAGTCGAACATCAGCCTGGACAATGGAAATTAGGCACTCTACACCTTCAGCAGTGGACCCATAAGGAGGTTGATCCTTACCAATGGGTTGAGCAGGCGTTGGAAGAAAAATCTCGGGGCTCGATAACTCAAGCGTTTATAAAGCTAGACCTTGCGCGAAAGCTGCTAAATGGTGGTGGCTATATCTACCCAGCTTTTGTTCAGGATATCGAAAAAACCCAAAGCACCCTGATCAAAGGTGGAGACTTTTATCAGTTCTTCAAGAGTAAGTTTGATGTCGATGATGTTGTTTACGCTGCTAGTATGTTTGCCGAAGATGGTGCTGGGATTGCAATACGACTATTGGTCGATCAAAATATGAAAACCAGTGAATTAAAAGCTCGCTGCGAGAATGTCGTTACCAAGATTTTTCGGCAACTTGGCCCAAAAGCTAGTATGGGTGGGGTTCGCTGTGGATATGTTGTGAATGGTGAAAGTTTTAAAGTAGATGGCCATTTGGGATCAAGGTTTATATCAAAAGCTAAGATTTCCAAGCTGTTAAATGGCTCGTAGGCTTTGGCTGTAATCCAGTGTTCACTTTATAACGTTTCATCTAGAAGTGTGTTATAATTCTACTATAAATTAATAAATCTCAACCTGTGACCTATCGCCCTGATAGGTTCTAAAAATAACTAGATATTTTAGCTTTTTTTGGAGATTCGGTGAATTTCTCTAATGCTGCTGCGCAGTTAAACGACTTGCAAAAGGACTTGTATCAGAAGGCCTACTCTGAAGCGCAGGCTTATACCACGGTCCAAGCAAAGGCGTTGGGGCGATACGGCTCCGAGTTTTACCGGTGCCTTCCGCAGAGGTTTTCATTATCCTCCCTAGCAAAAATAAATAACAGAATCTCGCGATCTAACATCATACTGTATGGAGATTTCCACACTCTTAGGCAGAGTCAGCGTGGTCTGTTGCGACTCATTCGGAGTTTTCATCAATCGCAACCGGATCGAAAGATTGCTATCGCGATGGAAATGTTTAGCGCTGATGATCAGCTTGCAATAGATGCCTATATAGCTGGGGACCTTAGTGAAGAGCAGTTTTTAAGTGATATCTGCTATGAGGATAGTTGGGGTTTTCCTTTCCAAAATTATTCATCGATCTTACAGGAAGCAAAAAACTATGGGTTCAAAGTTATAGGGGTTAATGCGAGCAGAGTGGGGTCAAAAAATTCTATTTTATCTCGTGATAGCTTGATAGCTGGGAATTTGACCGAAGTCATGAAAAAACTTCCCGATCACCTGGTATTTTGTTTGATTGGTGAATTTCATATTGCTGATCTACACCTTCCTAGCCAGCTTAAACAGTTCTCTGAGTACGGCGAATCTCTTGATATCTGTCGGATTGTAACTAATGTCGACTCTTATTACTTTAAGCTTCCGACTTCAAAAGTATCTGGGCAGTCCGAGTACCTTGAACTTGCTGAAGATTTCTTTTGTATAATGAATACTTCGCCATGGATTAAATGGCAGTCGCTAGCTAATTGGGAGCTACTCAAACAAGTTGGTTGCAATATAATTGATAGTTCTCAAGACGACGACAGCCTCGATGACTTCAACGAAGATGGGATTGATATTGAATATCATATTATTTATTTAGCTAAGGAATTGGCTAAATTTCTTGCGATTGATACGGCTGATTTATCTTTGGATAGAGTGTATTCTCATTTACTATCAGAAGATCAAAAATCGGTAACATTTAAATTCGACTCTAACCGATGTTCATATGATTTGTTGGGTATAGTCAATCGAGTTCAGTTGGATGGCTTTTACTATTATCCACCTACCTACGATGTTGTCCTTAGTAAGCTAAGCTTAAATCATCTGTCAACTATAGCGGGCCAGCACCTTCAAGCTGTCGGGTTGATATCTAATATACCTGAGCCTTATGATGAGGTGACTAAATTCTACTTTGAGGTTTTAAAGGTTGCAGCAGGGGTTTTTTCGGTAAAGACATTGAATCCAAAAAGAAAATCTCCTGACTTAAACGACTATATTGAATTCGTCAACAAGACTAGTAGGAAACGGCTCATTGGCCCGGGAAGGATCCAAAGGGAGAACTCGAGAAATGTGTTAAAACACCATCAGTTAATGGTTGATTTTTGCGAGGATTTTACGTCTACCTATGACCTTGAGGTTAGGCTGGCTCCCCTACTTAAGTTCAACTTTAGCCACTCGGGGATTCTTGTCCAAAGCATAGGAGGGGTTTTGGGTCTGCACTTATATCATCGAGCAATGGAAACTAAATTGTCTCTTGATCAGGTGCGACGTTTGTTTAAGTTGGCAGTATCTAGCAGAGACAGTTTGCTGTGTAAAACTTTGGAGATCTACAAACTTATTTTGTGACTTAACTTGCAATTTTGTAATATGCTTGCTCTAAACCCCTAAGGTATTCATTTTTAAGCCGATAGAAATACCAGCCTTCTACCTCCTGATTATAGACGAAAAACTCAATCCATGGTCGTGACCTACTATTTAGCTTAGTCTCCAGAGTTAATCTGGTTCTACTAACCAATTTAGTAAGATTTTGCCTAGTAGATTGGTACATTCTCGGTGAGCATTGGTATAGGTTGTCACACCCATAGATTAGCTTAGCAAGCTCACTGCGCGAAAAGCAATGATCTGGGTCTAAGCTGAATATACGTACTAGCCTACCCGAGCATGAACCGGGGCGGAATTTTATTTTTGTGTCATTGCAGTAGAGGATGTCACGATAGTAGAAAATTTTGGGTAGAACGCGCAGGTTCGAGATATGTTTCATAAGCACTCCTAATTAGTCTTGAGTAGGTAGTAATGAAAATGAATCTTGAGGCAACTATACTTTTACATTTTCCGTTGCAGACATAATTAGGATGATAACTATTTTAAAATACCGGTGTATTTAGCTGTTGGTTTTTTTGGGCGTCTTGGTGCTTCAGAAATTATCTTTGTAATGCTGCGATAATTCGTCAGACTATTGCCAGATACTCTGGTAATTGGTTTTGGCTTGGTCTAAACGAGTCTTGGCAAACTTTATTTCCGGCGATCCTTTTGGAGATTTGTTGATTATGATATCCCACAGCTCTTTGGCTGTTGCTAGCTGGTTTGCCTTGGCGGCTTCTTCAGAAACTAACCAGAATTGGCTGACGAGTTCTGGTGACATATCCCATTCTCTACGAGTTAAGTATCTGGTTGCGAGTAAAGTGGGTTCTTCTTTAAGGGCTTCGGACTCTAAGTTTAGTAGCGCATATCCGCAGGTTGGGTTGGTTGTTAATAGCTTTGGATAGTTTTTGTCTATCAACTTGAGGATTTCATTTTTAATAAATTTTACAGGGGCCTCTTTTGAAGGGTTCTTCCTCATGTAAGAGAGCAGTGGGTAGCGCATTTCACACAGGTAGTCAGGGTCGACTTCTTGCCATATTTTTGAGATTTGATACATCCAAGGTATTTGTAGTTTGCTTGTGCTTAGGTTTCTGAGCCGTTCAATATAGCTTACAACCTTTTCATTCGGGGCTTTTGGCAGTTTGGCTGCCATTAATTTCTTTGATTTTTTTCTTGATGAAACAAGCCATTTTTGCTGTTTCTTCTCTTCATAAAGCTCTGCGGCTAGGGTAGCTTCACGTAGCGTTTTTATAAATGAGTCAGGAAGCTTTCTGTATGCTGGCAAGAATTCTAAAGCTTTTTTGGGCTGGTATGTATCTAAGTATATTTCAAATAGTTTTTGCTTTGTTTGTAGAGGTATTTTCTTGAAAAGAATGTTTCTGTTTTGCTCAAAAAAACTTATGGCTTTATAATTCTTACCCTTGCTCAAGTATACTGCCAGCTGCTTAGACTTTACTTCCTTTACCGGCTTTACCAAAGATTTTATCAGTTTTGATTCGGGGTATTTGTGGTAAAACTCTTTGACTCTTTTGACCATGTCTTGAGTTCTTTCTCGCTGCGCGTAAGAGGCTACTTCGCAGGTCGAGGCGATTTCTATTGCTTCAAGAGACGACAGCACTTTTCCATCTTTGACCTGCTTTAACAGCTCCCTAGCGTGCTTAATATTGTTGCCCTCAAATGATGGGAGGTTTAGGCATGCGCTTCTGACTTTTGCGATTTCTGCTTGTTCTGTTCCGGGAAAGTTGTGAGAGACCCGGAAATACTCTATTGCCGCTTGTTTGTATTTTTTAAGTGCTAAAAATGAGTCGGCGATACGTAAATGGGCGTTTGCCGCATATTCGTTCGAAAGTTTCTTATCACTGTTTTTCTTTGACATGATAGACATCGCATAGTGAAAACTCTTCTGAGCCTCGTCGAATTTGCCCATCCAAAATAGGGACTCCCCCCTTCGTACAAATTGACTTGGAATGATTTGGTTATTTTCTTGATTAATGCGGTTTGCTAACGCGTATGAATTTTCTGCGAGTTCGTAGTTGTTGAGGTTAAAGTAGATGTCGCCAACTCTTGCGAAGATCGCTGCGGCATACTTTGGTTCAGGATCCTGTCTCAATGCTAAGTCCAGCTCCTTGATGGCTTCGTTGTAGGTTCGGTTTTTAATGTGAGATTCAGCTAAAATTCTTCTTAAGTATGACCGGTAGGTTGTTAATCCCCGATCTCTTAGTTGCGCTAGTGCCTCGCTGGCAGTTCGATATGCCCAAGCGTAGCGTTTATACTGAAAATAGGTAGCTGCTAAGTTGTAGTATTGTTTCGCGACAACCCTGTCAATCAATGGGTCCGGGTGATTTTTTTTACTAATAAGGGCCCAGTTCAGGAATGTTGCTACGTTTGACATGTAGCCCTTCAACACCTCGTTGTCCAGAGGGACTCCCTGATCAGTCTTCTGTTTGGTCATTGCAAGGTATGCAAGTGCGATAAAGTAATTGTTACGACGATCGTAAGGGTAAGAGGTTCCGTACCTATGCCTTCCAGACAACCAGACTCGTCGGGCTTCATCGTATTCCCCACGTAAGAAATGAACCCGACCTCGGTTTAAGTGCTCATATTCGCGACCGTGGCCAGGAGTCACCGGCAGCTCTTTTAAGGCTTCCCCAATATCAAAATATATCGGGAACGAAACCTTTGGGATTTTATATTGATAAGCCCAAAAAATGTGATCTTCCATTGGGCGCTTCTTGGGTTTTACTGAAAAGTCATTTATGAAGAGGTAATTTTTGACAATTTCTTTGAATGATTTTTTGTCGAGTGGCTGCTGTTTAGGCTTCGCACTAATGTTTGTAGCAGCTATTAATAAAATTAAGGTAGGTAGTTTTGCTAATTGCTTCATCTTTGCCTCTTTTTGACCGGCTACTGATACTGTGGCCCGTAGTCCACTGACATCTCAATGCGGCGGTTTAGATAGCGACCTTGCT
>JANQHA010000123.1 GCA_028282865.1 Oligoflexales bacterium | reverse complement strand
AGCAAGGTCTCAGCAATGGGGTTGGCTGGGCATCGCACACATACAATGAAGTCTACGTCGGTAATCGCTGGGTGAAGTTGAACTACAACAGCCTGGGTCAAAATATACTAGATCCCTTCTATTTTGGCATGATGATTCAAGTAAACACGATGAAAGACTGGGCCGAAACTGGATTAACGGATACTTGGGGGCAACGTATTGTCGATGCTGCCAATAACCAATTAAACCCACAAATGTCATCCATGAATCAATATATGTCACTAGAAATCAAAGATCAGTTTGGTATGCATGCAGATATCGAGAATCCAGATGTGCGAACTCACGAAAAACTAACTCTAGAAACAGCGTACTATCCTGATGATGAGCGATTGCCGCAAACTATCCGTGATATGAATATCAGTGGATCTGCGGGTTTTAATTTTCTTGTTAGAACTAAAGAACACTACAGCGAATCTGGTGACGAGCAGTATCGTGAATTCCTAAACGAAACAGCTTTTCGGGTAACGCTTTCAGCGCCAGGACAGCAAGATATTGCTGCAGAAATCCAAAAACAGACTTTCTATACCTATTTGAATGGACAAGAGCATTGGGCGCTTTTCCTTCTTTGGATTCCAAATGCAGATTTCGCCGCAATGCCTGCTGGTGTCGACTACTCGCTCTCGGTAAATCCATCTAGCTTTAAATACACTTGGCGAGTCGGAGGTGACTTTAAAGTTACCAAGCGTGACTAAATGTGAGTTTTGCGTGATTTAAGATGAATCCATTTTGTCTAAAAAATCACACCTGATTGGCCAGTATACTTGTTTTATCTTGTGACGAAGATAGGTCGTTCTCCCCGGTCATTCGTTACAATCCCAAAGAATTAGCAATTGCTTCTTTAGATGAAAAAAAGCTCGCTTCAGGAACGTAAATCACAAGCCTTACCTGCGAGTCCGGAGTCACCATACCCTCAGTTATCTCACCTTCTGCGACTCTCGTTTCAATCTCAGAACGAACACCCTCTATTAGAGAATCCATATCTTTTTTACTTAACCCTTCTAAAGAGGCTGAAAAGCGATCTATTTTACCAAATGCATTAAAGATGTAGCTAGAGTATTTGTAGAGTCCCAAAAAATACGCCGCGGTCGCGCTCCAATAACCAATCGCTCGAAGGGGATTTTGAACTCCCAGATACTTTAAACCTTCGCCAACGAGAGCCGCAGTCATAAAACCACTCGAATAGAAGGCCAGTCTGCAGGCTGTTGGGATACACTTGGCCCCAATTCCACGGACAATCGATCGCTTCCTGCCGACTGAAGCCATGACAACAGCGTCAGATTGTTCCAGCGCATCAATTTGAGAGTTGATTTCTCTCGTTATATCCATATTCCCCGTTTTTCCTGTTTCAGCACGACGGTCATTGCCTAAGTATCTCAAGCTCGTATCGTTCTCAGTTAAAACTTTGGTCGATACCAGCTCAATGACAAGTTCCGGGCTAGGGTTTCCGGGCAATTCAGGAACTAGGATTCGAACACCATCAAACAGCTTGTACCTGCTTTGTCGGTCTCTCGCGATGGTTGTAGATACATGCTTACCGAATCCAAGTGCTTCGGTTACCTCCAATTTTGAGGAAAGAAGCGCGCATGAATAATCGAATACAGCCTTTGCTTCGAAAGATAGAAGCAATACTATAAGAAGGTGCGCTCTTTTTATGGCCATTTTTTTCCTCCTTACCAATCAGCATACACTGTCAGATCATCTTAAACCTTGACTACCCATTTGTCTGCTCAAGTCTAAGTCTTTACCCTCTAACCCCATGATTTATTCAAAGCCTCTAAAGCTTCCTTCCCAGGGCATAGTTCTGCAAGTTCAAATTCTCGCAAAGACTTTTTAGGAGTTGAGATCATATCGTGCATCTCACTTTCCTTTGGGTCGAGAAACAAAAGCCCGGTGATCACCTCGTTTTTCATCTGATGCGTTTGGATCTGCTTCAAGGCTTCTAGTCGATTTTCAGGATCGTAATTTTGATCTAACTTTCTGAGCATCATAGTACTACCGTCATGAAGCGTTACCTGCGTAGCATCACCCTTAGCGTAATCGACAGCAATCTCGTTTCTTGCGGGGATAAAATCGACTACATTGACTTCTGCTTCATGACTACGAACGTGTGCATAGGATTTGGTCGAGCCTTCATGGTTGTTAAATGTAACACATGGTGAGATCACATCTATTAATGCAAAACCATTATAATTCAAACCAGCTTTAATGAGCGGTACTAATTGATCCTTGTCACCGGAAAAGCTCCTAGCCACAAAACCTGCTCCCATTTGCAGAGCAAACGCTGCGGGATCTATTGGATCCATTTCGTTGGCTACTCCCCTTTTACTCTTCGAGCCGACATCAGCGGTCGCAGAGAATTGCCCTTTAGTAAGACCATAGCAACCATTATTCTCGACGATGTATAGCATATTTAACTTTCTACGAATCACATGGGCAAATTGCCCGATCCCAATCGATGCAGTATCACCGTCGCCAGAAACTGCTAGATAAGTTAGATTTCTATTTGCCGCATTGGCACCAGTGGTAACTGATGGCATCCGCCCATGAACTGAGTTGAAGCCATGTGCACTGCTAAGAAAGTAGCCAGGTGTTTTGGAAGAACAACCAATACCACTCATCTTACCGACTCGATGTGGTTCTATCGAAAGTTCGAAACAAGATTTGATAATTGCCGCAGTTATGGAGTCGTGGCCACAACCTGCGCAAAGCGTCGAGAGCCCGCCCTCATAATCTCGGATGGTAAGTCCTAATTTATTTTTTGCCAGTCCTGGGTGGCTAACTTTTGGCTTAGGAATATAACTCATAGGGCGTTTTCCTTAATTTTTTTACTAAGACTCTCCACCAAGAAGCTCGCCATGACTGGGTTACCATCATAAGAACAGATGGAATCGAGCGACTCTGGGTTCAAACCAAGTTCATTGACCAAAAGTGTCTTTAGTTGGGCATCTCGATTTTGGTCGATCACGATCACTTGCTGATGATTTTCGCAAAACTCCCTAACCTCATCACCAAAGGGAAAGCTAACGATTAACATCTCGTTAACTTGAACTCCTCGTGTTTTTAAAATTTCAGCCGCTTCATGAAGAGGCTCGGAGGTAGTCCCTATTGATACGATGCCTACTCCAAAACTATCATCACGAATGATTTTACGAGGCTTCGGCAGATGATTGATCGCGGTGTGAAACTTTTTAGAGATACGCTCCATATTTTCCTGGTAGAGCCCGCCATCCTCCGTATATCGACCAAATTTGTCGTGCCCAGAGCCCCTGGTAAAATAGGCGCCAGATGGATGAATTCCTGGATAGGTCCGGTAAGGAACTCCATCGTCATCGATATCTAGGTAACGATAAAACTTGTCTTTCATCGAATCTAAGGTTTCATGATTTAAGACCTTACCGCGATCATGCTGATAGCTCTCATCCCATTGCAACGGTGCTGAAACATAATCATTCATACCGAGTTCTAAATCGCTCATTACAAACACCGGCGTCTGATACCGATCTGCCAAATCAAAAGCTCGCACTGAAAATTCAAAACACTCCTTGACCGAAGAGGGAAATAGCATAATGTGTTTAGTATCACCATGTGAAGCGTAAGCACATAGTAGCAGATCAGACTGCTGGGTCCTTGTTGGCATACCGGTGGATGGTCCGCAGCGCTGAATATTAAAAAGAACCATCGGAATTTCCGCGTAATATGCATAGCCAATGAACTCACTCATAAGAGAGATCCCTGGGCCACTGGTAGCGGTAAAGGCTCTAGCCCCATTCCATGAAGCCCCTACTACCATCCCAGCTGCGGCAATCTCATCTTCGGCTTGGATAATAGCATAATGCTGGGCGCCATCTTTTGATTTACGAAATTTATTACAGTACTTACTAAAAGACTCAATAACCGAAGTAGAAGGTGTCAGTGGATACCAGCCCACCACAGTTGCACCAGCATAAACAGCACCCAGACCCAAAGCTTCATTGCCGTTAAGTATAATTTTTGATGTGACTAGCTCGCGCTTACTTACTTTAATACCGCAGGGACAAGGATAATGTTCCTTAGTGTAATTATAGCCAAGATCAAGAGCTTTAAAGTTGCCGTCGTGAAGCTTAGGTTTCGTCGGAAATTGCTCTCTAACCAATCCATAGAAGACTTCGAGTTCGATATCAAATAGAGCTGCTAGCGCACCGACATAAATAACGTTCTTGAGCATTTCGCGAGACTTCGCATTTAAGAAATGATCTCGTGCCATTTCACTGATCGGCACTCCAATATAGTTAATATCATTACGCTTATGATCCTCGTTTAGTCTTTTAGTAGAGTCATAAACCAAATAGCCACCTGGGTGAAGGTGCTCGACATCTTGTTTAAAGGTCTGCGGGTTCATTGCTACTGTGACATCGGAACCACCACGCCGTCCAGTATAGCCAGCCTCACTGACCCTGACCTCATACCAGGTGGGAAGACCTTGGATATTGGAAGGAAAGATGTTCTTAGGACCGATAGGAAGGCCTAGCTTAAAAAAACTTTTAGCTAACATTCCATTCGCACTTGCAGACCCAGTACCATTAATATTTGCAAACCGGATGACAAATTCGTTGGTCGCTTCTATTTGCTTCATACGTCGCCCGCCTTAGGAAGTTTTAACGTAAACTTCTGCATATCCCATGCTCCGGTCGGACACCTTTCAGCACATAGACCACAGTGAACACAAAGATCTTCGTCTTTCACCATCACCCTCTTAGTTTGAACTAGAGGCTCGGACACTAACATTCCTTGTTCGGGATTTAAAACTGGCGCGCTTAAGATCAGCTTAAGCTGCTCGATAGGCTCATCTTTTGCAATAGTTAAACAGCTAAGCGGGCATATGTCGACACATGCATCACATTCAATGCAACTAGGCGGATCAAAAACAGTCTGAACGTCGCAGTTAAGGCAACGACTTGCCTCTTCGAGTGCTAGTTTTTCATCATACCCGAGCTCGACCTCCAACTTTAATTTGTCAATACGATCATCTACTTCAACGTGAGGAACTTTAAACCGCTGGTCGTCTGAGTAATCATTTGAGTAACTCCACTGGTGAATCCCCATTTTTTGGCTAACGAGATTCATTCCATGAGGAGGCCGCTTCTTGACATCTTTGCCCTGCAAGTGCTGATGAATAGAGATTGCTGCCTCGTGTCCGTGGGCAACCGCCCAAATAATATTTTTGGGACCAAACGCAGCATCGCCACCAAAGAATACTTTAGGGTTGGAAGACTGGTGCGTGGTCGAGTCAACTATTGGCATATTTCTATCGTTAAAATCGATGCCGATGTCAGCCTCTATGTATGGAAACGCCGTACTTTGGCCAATAGCTAGAATCACATCATCACATTCAATTAAAACGTCATCTTCGCCACTTGGGACTGGGTCCCATTTCATATCCTTATCATAACACTGCTTTAATTTCTGAAACCGCACCCCGATAAACTGTCCGTTCTCGACCACGAACTCCTTAGGCAGAAGGTGGTTAATAAACTCTATTCGTTCTTCTTGACTGTCGTCTTTCTCCCAGGGAGACGCTAACATCTGCTCGTAAGACTCCGGTGCAACGACTTTAACCTGATTACCACCAATACGCCGTGCAGTCCTGCAGCAATCCATAGCAGTATTGCCGCCACCGATAACTAGGACTCTGCTATTAATCTTAGTGATATGCTCAAACGCGACATTCGCGAGCCATTCTAAACCTACATGAACTGAACCATCGGCTTGCTCTCGCCCTGGAATGGTTAAGTCTCTGCCTATAGGAGCTCCAGACCCGACAAATACAGCATCATAACCGTCTGATAGCAACTGCTTAAGGCTCGAAACTGGCGTATTGTATTGGATTTCAACCCCAAGGTTAAGCACTGCATCGATTTCTTCATCTAAAACTTCCGGTGGCAACCGGAACATGGGCACCGCATAGCGCATTGCTCCACCTGCTTGATCATTCTTCTCGTAGATGGTGATTTCGTATCCTAATGGCGCGAGATCATTCGCCACTGTCAATGATGCCGGTCCGGCCCCTACCAAAGCAACTCGCTTTCCGTTCTTTTTATCTGCAGGTTTTGGGAGGTAGGCTGACACATCTGCTTTATAATCGGCAGCAACCCGTTTTAATCGGCATATCGCTACTGGCTCCTCCTCTACCCTTCCCCGACGGCAAGCAGGCTCACAAGGCCTATCGCAAACCCGGCCTAAAATACCTGGGAAGACATTTGACTCACGGTTAACCATATAGGCTTCGGTATAACGCCTTTCTGAAATCAACCGAATATACTCAGGAACTGGTGTATGAGCGGGGCAAGCCCACTGGCAGTCGACAACTTTATGATAGTAGTCTACATCTATTTTGTCTTTGGGCACTCGACCCTCCGTTCATCGTTTAAACTAGTGCGAGGGTGCACACCTATTATGACTAGGATGTTCAACAATATGCTGGAATTCCTCTCGAGTCATGCGCCAGTCCACAAACTCCATACCACGGGTCAGGATTTCGTGATTAAGCGCTTTGCTGTATTCAGAGAACCGCCACCGACCGTCAGAGCGCAACTCTTCCATCTTACCAATATCTAGCACAAAGCTCGGTCCGGCGCATGAGAAGTCAAACTCATTTAGATCGACCAAAGAATAGTTTTGATCTGCCGGGCGGCGGAACCAAGTGTAAGATCTAGAAGGTTGGAAGACAAATTGCCAACTTGTATGGTCCCATGACAGCTTCGCTAATCTATCAAACGCATAGTTCACTACACCTACGTTAGAGTTACTATCATACATCTTAGAAAAGTGAGCAGCTTTAACGAAACGATCCAAGGAAGTATTAGCCTCGGGAATAGATAGGTTGCCGCCGAACCCTTGGTATTGCCTAAGCTTGCCGATAGATGCTTCATAAGCACTATTGCTAAGTACTGGGATAAAAAACTCACTTGTTTCTTCTTGGTAAACCTTGGTTCGGCCTTTGATGTATTCAAAAATGGCGCATCTACCGGTAGCTGAGCAAACCATGTAGTGCACTGCGGTCGAAACCTTTTCGATAATGACATTGTTGGCATTTGCGATAGCATCTTCTATTGTTGCGGAAGTATCCAATATATACTGGATCCATTGAAACTCGTTTAAACTCGGCTTGGTTGGGTCCCGAGGATACTGACTTCCTCGAAGAACAAACATCTGAACCGTCAACCCGGCCTCATTCATCCCGGAAACTGGTAAGTCTTTACCGAACATCGTATACGTTAAAGAACCGTATTTAGCGGTCCACACTGCCAGCTCCGACGCCCGGTCCATCTTCATAGCTTTTTTAATAACATTGCGGGGATTACTCATCAGAAACCCGCCGCGCCCCCAATCATGACCTTTCGCAACAACATTGTCCCCTTCATGGGAGCTTACAAAAAAGGTTGTGCATGCTAGAATATCAAAGCTAAGTACTAAGGCGCTAAAGGCTAAAAGGATTCTTAGGTTAATCATAGGTTTCCTCTAGTCATATTGGACAATGAGCACCTTTTACCTTAGCAAATTTTCTGATAAAACATAACATAGGTTGACTCTTTAGGAGAAAAATTTTGGCTTCTGGTGATCAATTAATAAGGTCTATGTGGGATAAACTCTCGACTCTGCCGGGTGGGAAGTTCGCTTTTAGTAAAATGGTCGGGCGGATCGCGCCTTATACATCGACCATCCATGCGTCAGTGCATGAGCTGGGAGACGGCCACGCCACCATTAGTATGAACGACCGCAAGCATCTGCGAAATCATTTGAAGTCCATCCATGCGATGGCCTTAGCAAACTTGGCTGAGATTACTACTGGGCTTGCAGTGGTGTATACATTGCCCAAAGATAGCAGAGGTATCCTAATTGGGCTTGAGGTAGAGTTTGTTAAGAAAGGCCGAGGAAAGATAACAGCAAGCTGCGAATTTCAACCGCCCTCCTCATTTGAAGAGCAGATTATTAAAGCTCCCGCGACTCTAAAAAACCCTGATGGTGAGGTCGTTACCCGAGCCATAGCTACTTGGAAAATAGGAAGGCGCTAGTGACTGAGCCCTCAGATACTTCGCTATTTACCGAGCAAGTAGGAATTAAATATCCTATTATTTGCGGAGCAATGTTTCCTTGCAGCAACCCAGAACTGGTTGCAGCCGCTTCAGAAGCCGGTGGCATTGGTATTATTCAGCCCGTCTCTTTAGTCTACGCACATGGCTACGACTTTCGTGAGGGTTTAAAGTATATGCGGACGCTGACCAAGAAACCACTGGGCATCAACATTCTAGTAGAGAAGTCTTCTAAGGTTTACGAGCAGCGCATGAGGCAGTGGGTCGATATTGCGATAGAAGAAGGAATCAGATTTTTTATCACCGCTCTAGGAAACCCTCAGTGGGTTATTGACAAGGCCAAAGCAGTAGATGGAATCGTCTACCATGATGTCACAAGTAAAAAATGGGCACAAAAAGCCGTCAGCTGTGGCGTAGATGGGCTTATCTGCGTTAACAACCGCGCTGGGGGTCACGCTGGTGATGAATCCCCAGAAGAACTCTTTTCACAGCTAGAGGGATACGGGTTACCCTTAGTATGTGCAGGTGGAATAGGCAGTCGGAGAGACTATTTAGCTGCCTTAGACATCGGCTATCAAGGGGTCCAGATGGGCACGAGGTTTATCGCTAGTAAGGAGTGTAAAGTCCACAAAGATTATCAGGACGCCATTATCAAAGCCGCCGAGGAAGACATTGTACTAACCGATAAGATTACCGGCGTTCCAGTTTCAGTCATCAACACCAAGCATGTAAAAAAGATCGGAACATCTTCAAACAGGATAGCAAAAATGCTATTAAAGCACCCCAAGACAAAGCACCTGATGAGAATCTTTTATACGCTTCGTGCTTCTTGGCAGCTTACCAAAGCATCCTCTAAGGGTAATCGCTACAAAGACTATTTCCAGGCAGGTAAAAGTGTCGCAGGTATAAACTCGATTGAATCGGTCGACTCGATTATAGCTAGCCTTATTAAGATTCCATAAATCCATCTAAGTAGTTAAAAACAAAAGATAACCTCATTGATTTTAGGGCATCACCAAGGTCATTTATTATCGACGGTGATATCATATACCCAACGAATAACAAGCTAGGCAAAGATTACGCGGTATCGAGTTTGCTCGTATATCTAACCAAGCAAAAAACAAGAGGTATTGTCATGAGATTGTTTCTACTCCAAGCGCTTTCCTGGTGGGCATTTTTTTCCCTGACTCCCCAGTCTCACGCAATTGTTCAACCTAAAAAATCCATGCATAAAAAGGCTCAATCGATTAAAGACTTTCCTCAGCAAAAAGTTCTTCGGCCAGAACTGACCAAGCAATCTCCTTTAAATGCTTCCAAGTTTAAAAAATTTTCCGGGTTGTTCAACAACAGCAGCATTACTTTAGATAAATTGACTGGACAGATGCGAGTGATGAGTGGAGACTTCTCAAAATTCCACGGCCCATTATCCGATAAATCTTCAACCGAAGACTTTGTAACTGCAGCCATGAGTTTCATCATCAGAAATCAATCTTTTTTTCCTAGCCTTACCGACTCGAATATTCGGCTTGATAGACAATCGGTCTTTAGAGATGGAGACCATCAGTTCATTAAATTTCGTGTCTTTAGAGGAAATCGTCGCATCGACGACGCAATGATTGATTTTAGATTCAAGTTTGGCAAACTGGTACAAGTCGCCAATAATTCATACAGTGAAGCGCCGGTAAGAGTTACTAAAACTTTGCCTAATATCTATGACATCGTAAAAGAAAAGCTAGATCCCGAGCACCTCACTCATAAAGGATCAAGTTATAGAGTCATAGCTAATGACAACGGCTACGAGCTGATCCAGGTAGAAAAGTTTATCTCCATCGAAGACGGTGAAAAATTCGACGTGCAGGCCAGATCAGATAACGGTGAAATTTTTGAAAGAACATCTGTAAACCTCTATATCTCTGGCAATGTGAGCGGTTCAATATACGACCGATCTTGGCAAGAAGATAGAGTAGAGGTGCCCTTCAGCGACCTTCATGTCGCACTCGATACTGGAATAATGTTAACGACAGATCAAGCTGGCATGTTTGAAAACGATCAAATTTTAAAGGCTCAGGCATCTGTTAATGGACTAAATGGTCCCAACGTAAGAGTTACAGCTGTGAGTGGGGACCTAGTATCCTATAGATCAACTAACGGGTTTAATGGTCAACTTAAGATAGATATCGCCTCAGAGGAAGATGAGAACAAGTACAAAGGTAAAGATATTGCACAAGCAATGATTTTTTATCACGTAAACAAGATGATCGCTCATGCAAAAAAATATATTGATGTTCCTTGGTTCGCTATGCAGCTACCGGCAAACGCAAACCTGCACGACACTTGCAATGCCCATTGGAGCAGACTAGAGGGGACTATAAACTTTTACTCCGCCGGAAATAACTGTGCAAACACCGCACTGGTCTCAGATATTATCTATCACGAGTGGGGGCATGGATTCGACCAAAACACCGGTGGTATTGAGGACCGAGCCTTCTCGGAAGGAATTGGAGACTTAATGTCACTTATCATGACCAGATCAAATGTATTGGCTACTGGGTTTAAAACAGACGGCGGTCATATTAGAAACTTGGATCCAGACAAAGTTTATCCAAAAGACCAATCTTACAGTGTCCACGCTGAAGGACTAATCATAGGAAGCACCATATACGACTTATTCCAAGAACTCTCAGCAGACTACAACGAAGACATCGCGATCGACCTTATCAGCCGCTATGTATTTAAAGTGTTGCCAACAGCGAGTAAGTATACAGACGTTTATCATGCAGTTTTAGTGATTGATGATGATGACGGAAATTTAAATAATGGTACTCCTAATCTCTGTACTATTAGCCGAACCTTCAATAAACACGGGCTTGCTGACTTACACCCGAACTGCTATCTGGGAACTAAACGTAGTGTCGTTACCAAAAATACTCAAGGAAACCGAAACGGTTACATGGAGCCAGGTGAGTCATTTGAAATTAAACTCGGAGTTCACAATGACTCCTCGATCGACATCGCCGGTATGACTGCTACGGCAAGTATTAGGGGTAATGACCAAGTTTCTCTTGTAAACGATCAGCTAAAGTGGCTTAAGATTCCAGTGGGTCAAGCGTTGCTGAGTGAAAACCAAATTGAACTCGCCATTGGCGATGAAGCGGTCTGTGGAAGTGAATTCACAGTGGTTTTTGATCAAAAAACAGCGACTCGGTCCGGTTCACTAGATCAAACATTTAGAATAGGCAAGCACGTTGGCGGTGATATTAACTTTGCGGTTGAAGGCTTACCAGCGGAAATTCCGGACAAATCTTCTGTCGAGTTTGAGTTCGAAAACGGCGACGAAGTATGGCAAGATGACACTACAATTATGTCAGCCCGAGCGAAGTTTAACATCACCCATACTTACCGTGGAGATCTCACCGTTTACCTAACACCACCTGAAGGCGACAAGATCCAAATATATAAAGGATCTGGTGCGGATGACAACGTCAACTTCGACAAAGACATCTCAGATCTGCTCGAAGGTAAAAAAGGCAAAGGCAAATGGATCCTAGAAGTAAAAGACAAATTAAAGAATGATACCGGTACTATTGATAGCTTTGAACTAACATTAAACCCGTACATATTTTTGTGTGAATAAACCCGATTCTAGAAGAGAAAAACGAGCCCCCGAGAGTTGTCCCGGGGGCTCTTTTTTTTGGAGACCTACGAGGGAGTCTGGTTACTCGGGGTTAAAACATGCACACCCGTGAGCATGAACTCTGTCACCATCACTCCAGGAGTGGATGGAATTATTTTTTGAAACCCGAGCGTATACAATACCTCGCCTCTTAAGCTCTGAGAGTTTAGTCCGATATGGTACTTCCCTACCCTTCCAATTGATAGTAGTCCAGACGTAGGCATCCCAAATGTAAGAGTATTTAAAAGTCTCAGAAAGCGAAGCCATCCTATAGCTTGGGCCAAAAGCTAAACATACGACCTTGCAGCTATTAGGTGTTACAACCAGTTGCCCGGCTCTACTTGGGTTATTAAAAAAATAATTTAAAAAACCTCCCTTAACAAACCGAGGCTCACCAATATGAAATTTCTTAGGAGGACGCACGGCTTTCTTCTTTTTTTCAACTACTTTTTCTTCATATCCACATTCAGAAGAATTTTTAAAGACGATTCTACCTCGGCCATTTTTTAGGTCTTTGCCAACGCAGGTAATTTTATCTGCGGGATCGTAGACAAAACTACTGCCGGTGGTTCCTACATAGTTCTCGACTGATAAGGTGGCATAGAAGTTTGCTGACTTCGTTTTATCGACAATTTTGTACAGCAGCTGAACCCCATCACGACCCTGAGAGATATAGTTGCTCTCTTGCTCTTGACCGAGAAGCTCCAAATTATCTTTAACTACAGTGAGATCACCACCAATGATCTGGGGGCCGTTGCTAGCAGGAAGAAGAGACAGCTTAATCTCAATCTTTTCATCGTCGCCTAAGACCTTCCCCACCGCGGTAAAGGACGCAGGGTGCTTAGACAAACGGCTAATACATTGCCCCCACGCCTCGACCTGTTCCGAAGATACATTTTTTTGTGCCCGGCTAACAAGAGCTTTAAACTCATCACTTGATAAATTATCCCCACAGTGTTTCTCGTTCAAAGCCTCTGCTGCGGCGCGGTAGTCCGACTCACTCTTGCAAAATTTTTCTGACGAGCTATCGCCGCTACTGTAACTATTCTGAGAACTCATACCTAGTTTAATATTTAAAAATGTGGCGTTACCGTCATGGCTACCACTGGTAGAGGAACTTGAGGACTTTGCGCTACACTCCTTTTGGTAACTAGACGCTAAATCGTGTTTATTACGTCGGTATGCTTTGCAAAATGAGTTTATAGCAACGACCTTCTGATATTTATCAGAGAAAGAATTGTCTGAGTTCTGGACTAATACTGCTGCGCAAGCTTCATAAGCAACAGAGTTATCCGCATTCAACAAAGCACTAAGCTTATTCCTATTCGAATCGGTTTGCCCGCAACTATTAGCTAACAATATTGAGGGCATCAACAATGAACTAAGTCTCATCTTCTGGCTCCTTTTTTCAATTTACGGAAGTGCACGCCGACACAGCGCAAAGCAGTCAAAGCAATAGCCGTTCCAATATTTAGCTCACGTGAAGTAGGCGTAAAACCTACTTCCTGAGTAGATAAGTTAGGATTTGATCTAAATTGCAGGTTAGCCGGTCCAGATTTAAGCCAGACTGTTGACCACCTGGCTTAAATAACGGACAAAGTTTTTCAAAAAAATAGTACTAAAGTCACAGGGTAAACTGGAACCCATCAATCAACGCGCCTGGAAGAAAGCTACTATCTGTAGATCTCTCGTCATAAGTACTGCTACTTAAAAACAACTCGCGCTGAGACGTCAACCCACAAAGGTTGTGGCCCAAAAAACTATAGCAGGAGTCATCAAACCTCATAACATTAGTCGGCGCAACTATCTCACCTTTTTCAACCCAAAAGCTTGCAAACCTTGTCATGCCAGTGATCCGGCATTGGTTTAGGTCAGAGTAGTTTAAGTACCATAGGTTATTGATGTATAGCCCGGTTTCTAACTGATCTAAAATCCCACTAATATCTATATTTCCTGGGCTCATTTCCAACGCCAAAGCTGACTCAACGCTATCAGCCCCTGTTTGTTTGATACCATACTCTTTAGAGGTTCTAGCCGATACGAGTCCTTGTACATATTTGCCGTTATCGATAAGAGCGACCTGCTCTGGACGTACAATACCGGTGCGATCGAACATTGGCGAGGAACTATCTTTAAACCGCTCAACAAAAGACACTTTCGAAGACAGCTCTTTTGACTCGTCCTTCATTTTATGAAAACAAGACGTCTTACGTCGTATAGCCTGCTCGGAAAAACCATTCCAATTCAGCAGGCCAATAATCTCGTTAACCGCCGCTGGCGCCATATAAACACGATATTCACCTGGATTGATTGAGTGACTGGGTCGCTTTAATATGCTTAGCTGGTGACGGCCCGAACTCAGCTTGTCAGAAAATTCTTTTTGCTCCCAACTGCTACCGGCATAACCTAACTTTACAGCTTTATCAGCCTGATGGTAGAGTGACCAATCAAACTGAAAGTTGTACGTCTCAAACCAATGTTCGATACCGGCAGACGAGCTGAAACCACGAAACACTCCCCCAGCAGCCAGAATACCTACTAAGTCTATATCCGACGACTGGCCGCAAATAGAGTCTATCATATCAGACGTGTCTGGCAGCTTATTGGCTTCAACTATATCAATACTCTCGACCGACTCACTTAAAAGTAGGTAAGGGTCATCCGGGATGACTTCATTCAAAGAGCGCAACTTTAGTAGACACGACCTAAGTGCTTCGCGGTCCGTTTGGAGGTCTGAGCTAAGCCCTAATTTCATAAAACAATGCTTCTTTCCCCTAATAAGGTGAAGTTCGGCAAAGGCTTGGTTGACCGTTCCAACCTGACGCACCCTACTCTTATTAAAGCGACAAAAATTTGAAAGCTCGCCACTTAAGTACACGTCTAAACGTTCTGAGGATTTTAGCTGGAGGTAAAGCTCCGCCATCTGAGCGAAGAAATAGTCTTTCACGCCGAGCCTCCAAATACTGCGACATCTCCAAATAGGCAGGTGGGAGAGGCATGACCTACCCGAATAACCTGATTAGGTTCGCCTTTTCCACAAAATGGTGTCCCCATGATACG
>JANQHA010000075.1 GCA_028282865.1 Oligoflexales bacterium | reverse complement strand
ACGGTGCGAATAAAACCTTAGTTATTGATTTGGCCGGCGACCACCGTGCCAAGGTTGCAGCTACAATTGTTAACTCAGGTGCTGATCTACTCTCGATGGGGCTGCAAGGTAACGAGTTAGAAAACTTATTTATGAAGTTTGTGAGGGACTAATCAATGTCGAAAGTATTGTTAATTGCTCATCGCGAGTTAAGTTCTTTTTTTACGACTTGGATGGGATACATTATTGCCGCGGCAGCGCTGTTCATTAACGGGTTGCTTTTTAACTCGTTCGCGATCGGTGACGCGCCAGAATATTCGGCTGTGATTTTAGGCCGGTTTTTTTATTTTTCTAGCGGTGTTGCGATGGTTGTCGGAGTGTTTCTTGCGATGCGCTTGTTAGCCGAAGAAAAACAGTCCGGCACGATTACGTTATTTTACACATCTCCTATCACTGAGCGGCAGGTTGTTTACGGTAAGTATATATCTGCTTTAGCTTTTTTCTTGTTTTTACAAGCTCTAACTTTGTATATGCCAGCACTGATCTTTGTCCACGGGAAGGTTTCTATCGGGCATATGGCCGCAGGGTATTTGGGTACTACTTTGATTGGTGCATCGGTCTTAGCGATATGTTTGCTTGCATCGGTGCTAGCAAACAATCAATTAGTCGCTGCAGTTCTTGGGGCTTTTATGACGGTGACAATTTTGGTGCTGTGGATGCTAGCGTCGGTTGTGGAGCCGCCTTTTAGAGAGTTATTTAGTTATCTCGCACTTCATAACTCTCATTTTGACCCGTTTCGTAAGGGGATCGTTCATATCAAAGATGTTGTTTACTATTTGAGTGTAATTATTTTTGCCCTCGAGTGTTCGGTTCGGGCTTTGGAAGCTAGGAGGTGGCAGGGATGATGAGTGTTATGTTGAAGTTACGCCTTCCAATATTCTTTATCGGGTTTGCGGGGTTTGTCGTCGCTGAACGCTACTTACGTATGGAGTCCTACTACTATTATCTCCTAGGTGTATCACTGTTTTTGGTCGCATTAGGTTCGTTTATCCCTCTAGCTAAGAGCTGGATGGTCAAGAAAGCTGGCCATCAAAAAGAGGCGCAGTGCTGGCGCTATGTAAGTTATTGGATGTGGACAATTCTAGTGGCCTGCGGCTGCTTTCTTGGCTATGAGCACCTTTTAGGGCAGTCAGCCTATCCTGATACTATGGCTGGAAAAGTCATGCTAGGTGTGTGGCTCATATTATTTATTATGGGCTTCTTTTCTGCTGTTGGAGTTGAAATTAGCCACCTAAATAGCGGCTCGGGGGAAACGGCGGAACCAAAAAGAATTTTTCGCTCAACTGTTAGTTGGAAGCTCGTCGGTGTTCTGTTGATCATTCTTGTTTGTGTAAATTACGCATCTGCAAAAAAAGATAAAGCTTATGATTGGAGCTATTTAAAAACAACGACCCCCGGCGAGTCAACTCAGAATATGTTTAAAGAAGCAAAAGAGCCGATAGAAGCTGCAGTTTTCTACCCTCGTGATAACGAGGTAGGCCTACAGGTTAAGCAATATTTTGATTTTCTAGCCAGCAATGCACCGGGTCTAAAGGTTAACTATTACGACCATCAGTTACACCCTTCGAAAGCTGAAGACTTTAAGGTATCGAGAAATGGTCAGGTTATTCTTCGAAGCGGTAAGAAACGTGAGCGTATTGATATTGGTTTGGAGGTTAAATCTGCCCGAAATTCCTTGAGGAAACTAGATGGCTTAGTGCAAAAAGCATTTCTGCGCTTGTCGCAGGAGCAAAAGAGGATCTACTTTACTCGCGGTCACGGTGAGATGTCATGGGCCGGTAGCAAAAAAGACCCGCTTAACTCTATCAGCACACTCGAGGGTGTGCTTCGAAACCAGAATTACTCGCTCAGGTTTTTAGGGTTGTCAGATGGTAGTGGCACCGAGATTCCAGAGGATGCGGCAGCCATTGTTATCGCCGGACCCGACCAGCCATTTTTAAAAGCTGAAGCCGATGCAATCGCTCGCTATATTGACCGAGGTGGTAGGCTAGCTGTTTTTTTGGATGTTGATAAATCTATCAAGATGGGAACAACCGTTCAAAGAAATGCCAACGATCCACTACTCAAAGTCTTAAAAGCAGCAGGGATTAGCTTTAATGCTAATATTATTGCCAACGATAAAAACTTTGTCAGTGCTACCAGGTCCCAAGCCGATCGGTGGTTTATCTTTAGCAATACCTTTTCGACTCACGAGTCGGTAGCTAACCTCGCAAAAAATGATGAGCGAGTTGCTATGATAGCCTTTAGGTCGGGGTATTACGATGTTAAAGAAAGCACCGGCGACTGGCGGGCCTATACTACGGTAAGGTCTTTGCGCGACAGCTTTGTTGATTTAAATAAAAACTTTAAATTCGATAGCAAGTCTGAAAAACGAGGGAGCTACTCTTTAGGCGCAGCTGCTGTTAAGAGTATAAAGGCCAAACAGCCTGTTAAAGCTGGAGATGATAAGAAAAAGGACCATGTCGAGGTCACTGATGCTAGACTTGTAGTTTTTGGTGATTCAAATTTTATCTCTGATGCTTTAATACGTAACCGAGCCAACGCCATTTATGCACTCGATTCGATTAGGTGGCTGGCGGGCCTTAGTAAAGAGCACGGTGGCGAGATATCCAGTGAAGAAGATGTAAAGATTCGTCACACTAATAAAGAAGATGCAATTTGGTTTAGCGCTACTGTCGTCGTTATGCCGCTACTAGTATTGTTAGCTGGCTTTGTTGCCACTCGAAGACGAAAAACTAAGAAGTTGGGGTGAGTATGCGTAAAGATGTTCTGGTATACGTAGGTCTTTTGTTTGCTGCTTTGAGTTTGGCTTACTACTCTAGTCTTCCCGTAGATAAGAGCTCTGAGGGACGGGTTGAATGGCTAAAAATAGAGCCATCTTCTATTTCTCAAGTTTCCTACGAATCTAGTGGAAGGAAAGTCGAGGTATCTAAGCGTAGCGATGAGTTCTACTGGGTTAAATATCAAAACTTAGTTAATACAATTGATAAGAAAGCTGACCCGGAGCCTCAGGAGTTTCGCGCTAGTAAACAGGTGCTAGACGTATTAGCTTTCTTTAGTCCTATGTATGCTACCCGCGATTTGGGTGATGGGAAAGATCTGGATCTGGCGAATTTTGACTTGGAAGGTGCCGGTGAGGCTACCATTACAGTACAGGCGACCGGTGATATTCGTGAATTCAAAATTGGTAAACGATCTTATGGCAGTCGTGACATTTACATCCATGATCTTAAGTCTGGGCATGTTCTTCTTCTTAATGGCTCGGCTTTTGACAAAATTAAAAATGCCCGTGGAAGTCTTTATGAGCGAAGGTTGTATGAGTTGACTGAGGCCGAAGTTAGTAGGGTCGTGGTGCGTTCAGCTGGCAAAGAAAAAGCCTTAGAGCACTCTAGCAAGAATAGTAATGGTATTACTATTTGGTCAGACTCAGAAGCGCCAGCGACAGAAAAACCTTCATATAAGAGTTTTGTTACTAAGGTTAAGAAGATTAATGCTCAGACCTACGCCTCATCTGAACAGAGAGTTAGGCTAGCGCAATCTCCGATCTTTGCATCTCTTGAATTTTTTAAGGGTGACGAAAGCAAGGTAACTTTGAAATTTACTAAAGATACCCAAGGTAAAGAGACTACTTATTGGGTATGGAGTTCTTTTTTGGATAGCTTTGTAAAAGTTGATGGCAGTCGTGGCGAAGGGGTCGAGAAGGATATTCCTAGTATTGTTAACTAGGATGTAAGCCAACTCTATGCTCACTATATTAATCTTGGTAAAATCCTAAAAATCGTTACCTAACCGAATATCTTCTCACTGATGGAGCTTCTTTGCCTATGAGAGTAGGCAAATTTTTCTACTTGGGGATTTTGTCTAGGCTATTCCACTGTGTTAAATTTAAGTTATACCATCCCTGTGGTTTGTATTTCATGTAGGAAAGTAGGTCTAAAGCTTTCAAGCGGAATGCGATGTGAACACAGTGTTGACTGGAGGTAACAATGGGACTTAGGATTGCGACGAATATATCGTCGCTAACGGCACAGCGGCACTTACGCCAGACCAGACGTTTATTAGATAAGTCGTTAGAACGTCTATCAAGTGGCTATAGGGTTAACCGAGCTGGTGATGATGCAGCTGGTCTAGCGATATCGGAAAAACTTCGAGCGAAGGTTCGAGGCTTGGTGCAAGCTCAGAGGAACGCATCTGATGGTGTCTCCTTAGTTCAGGTTGCGGAAGGTGGCTTGAATGAAGTCCAAAATATCTTGGTTAGATTGAGAGAACTGGGAGTGCAGTCTGCAAGTGATACGATCGGTCCAAAAGAACGGCGGTTCTTGGACGAGGAGTATCAGTCTTTAAAAGAAGAAATCGATAGAATTGCAAACGGTACCGAGTTTAATGGTACATACCTTTTGGATGGAACGGGTGGAAGCTTGGACTTTCAAGTTAGCACTGGTGGTCTAAACTTACTCGGTGTTGATAGAATTTCTTTTGATGCATTTAAATCGGACGTTAATATCGATAAACTTGGCCTCGAAGAGTTGGGTGTTGGAGATAAGATCGCGGCTCAGGAGAGCCTTGAGAAAATCGATATGGCTTTGGATAATGTCTCATCGATTCGGGGTGATTTAGGTGCGGTTGAAAATCGACTTACTTCTACTGTGAGAAACCTTGGTATATCGATCGAAAATCTTTCTGCTGCTAAAGCGCGGATTAAGGATGTCGATATTGCTAGCGAGACCGCCGAATTAACTCAGAGAAGTATCTTGATGCAAGCTGGTATCTCAGTTCTTTCGCAAGCGAACAGCGTGCCTAAGATGGCATTAAGCCTTCTTCAAGGTGGATAATTTAGTGATCTAAGTTTATTAGCACCCAGGCGTTCTAGTGATGTCTGGGTGTTTTTTTAATGCCTATCATTGTGGAAAGTTCATGATTAAAAGATCTCACCTTTCTCTAGTAATCTTTTTTTGTTTCAGCTCAGTGGCCCTGTCAGATAACTGGACTATTGTCTCTTACAAAGTATTCTCTTTTAATGAGGAAGGTAAAATATTTGTTTCTGATTCCCGCAATCGCGATGCCAAGATGACTAATATTCAGCTTCCAGAGGGAGTGAGAACCATTTCTGTCGCTGGCTTTGAAGGTTTTAAGCCTGGTGGCTTTTCGGCGGCAGCGGAGGTCTATGCCGTGGGTGACAATGGCGAAGTATATGTAGCTGAAGTTGAAGGTAATGGCTTTAGGAGCGAGTTTGAACCCCTTAATTTTGTCGAAAATACTGGTGGTAAGGCTCTAGATATCAGCGTTGCTCGTAACGGTAAGGAGTTATTAACGATCTCAGAAGAAAACTCTATTTTTTCTAGGGGAGTTGATGCTAGAAGACCTAATTGGACAAAGCTTAAGTTGGGAATGGTTGCCTGTGCGAGTGTTCTTATTAAAACCAGAAACCCGGATCTAAAGGACTAAAGCTTTGATTTGTAGGTGTTCTTCTATATAGAATCTAAACCCCAGATGAAGCACTGATCCAGGCTTTCTTTGTCAATCAAACTCGATTCAATGATATTTGCTAGAGCCATAGGATGCCGCTCAATGATGGCGCTTGCTCTCGTGAACTCCTCAAGCCACTTTTCATCGACGACTCCTGGGGACAACAACGTGATAGAGGGAGAGTCTAGCAGCTCTCTACAGTCATAAACCGCCTGCTTGATGTCATTGATTCCACTTAGACCCCACTCATGGATCACAGCTACCATATCGTAACCCTTACCAATGATTGCAAACCCGGTCACTTCAGCTTTGTCGTACTGGCAGAGCAACTTGCAGTCAGGAGTGGTAAGCAGCGTCGCAAACTCTTCACAACTTCTATGTAGAGTGTTGGTCGAGTTGGTTTGCCTAAGCTGCAGCATTTGATTAAGTTCTTTTGAGGTTAAATCTTCAGGTTTAGTAGGCAAAAATTGCCGGCTGGCCTGACTAAAGTTTTTAATAGCGTCTGCATTTATAGTGATTCGGTATTCATTTCCCACTGACGAGAAACCTAATTTTTGATAGAATTGAGTTAGGTCACTCCATAGAATTAACGCAGCTAGCTGCTGTCTTTTTGCTTCAGTTGTTAAGTGGGTGATCAATGTTTTAATGTGTCCTTGACCACGATAATCCGGGTGGCTAGCGACGTTTCCAATAAGCCCAATTCCTATTCGCTTTTGCTGAAGCTGTAACTCTCTAGGCCAAAGGTTTGCATGAGCGACGATTTTGTTGGATTCCATCATGCAGTGACTAAAAGATGAGTTTTTCGAGTTTAGGACTATCGGGTACTCATCTGCGATATCGTAAGGTAGTGGATCGGGACGCATAGTTTTTTTAAGCAGCGAATCTCGCTGCGATATTAAGGTGGGAGTATTAGGATGACAGATATTCAATACACTCTCGAGGTCTGGAACATTAGCTTTATTTTAGCTGATTATGCTTTGAAAATATATTGTACTTTTAAAAGGTCTTAGGAGTAGATCATTGGGCATGCGAATTCCAGGTGGAGGTTCCGGTCTTATACCTCCCAATTTAGTCGAGGACTTGATAAAAGTTCAGGCGCTTCCTATCGAAACTGCCAAGCAGCGTAAGGAGACTTATGTAGCCGAGAAGGGTGAAGTCCAGAAGTTACAGGGCTTTCTTAATGAACTCGATAGTGCTCTAAATGGTCTTAAG
>JANQHA010000060.1 GCA_028282865.1 Oligoflexales bacterium | reverse complement strand
GATAAAAAAGATCAGAGTAAGATTTAAAAATTTATCAAAACTATTTTTCAAAAACTCCCCGATCGTATTTTAAAAAAATTTATATATTTGGAAAAACTTTAACTTATGTGAAATCAAGGTAAAAATAAAGGTGACTTCCGCGGACAATTTCGCTAAGATTTTTTTAACGCTTACAATTTTGGATTCGATGTGAAGTATATTTTTCGCAGCTTCATCCTAAGGCTAACCTGGATTGCAACCTTAGTTTCAGGTTCCTGCGTAATATATGCTAAAGAAGCAATTATTCCGACTAATGGCCCATTCCAGTACAAGCTTCAATTAGCTGATATTGAATGCTGGCTCGATCAAACCTGCAGCGGGCTTGTGAACGACCATGGGTATCGCAACTTCGCAACAGAGCTGGATAAAATTTTATCCTCGGCTACGAAGTCCCTAGACATCGCAATATATGGTCTGCGCAACCAAGATTGGTTTCTCGAGCGACTTAAGAAGCTCAAACGAAAAAGAGTTAAAATGCGCGCAACAATTGATCAGCAGCGAGGAGCTCTCGGAGAGTGGGACGTTCTGAGAAACTTTGCCTACCCAGATGCAAAAAAATTAGTCAAAGTTCTTGGGTCCAGTCGGGTGCGACCAGACGTAAACAAAAATGGCTCACCCAGAACCGGATCTATCATGCACAACAAATTTTTTATCATTGATAACAAAGCTGTTTGGAGTGGAAGCACCAATATAAGCGATACTGGAACTGGTGTTGAATACAATGCAAATAGCTCGATACTTATTAAATCTCCGGCTTTGGCCAAATTATTCAAAGCAGAGTTTGAGCAGATGTATGTGGAACGTTGCTATGGAAGCTGTAAAGCAAAAAAGAATAGCCCTCAGAAACCCAGACAACCAAAATTGAGATTTAGTGATGGAACCATTGTATCGACATACTTTGCGCCACAAGATTCACCGCAAGATACAGCTATCATTCCATTCATTAGAAGCACTAAAAAATCTATAAATGTTTCAATCTTCTTCTTAACTTCAAAGCCAATCGTTCAAGAGCTTATTCAAGCACATTCTCGTGGTGTCCGCGTTAGGATTATCAATGACGCTACCGCCGCACGCCACCGGTCATCTCAGCTGCTAGAGCTGTTAGAGGCTGGGGTTGATATTCGAGTAGAAAACTGGGGCGGCAAGATGCATATGAAGACTGCGACCGCAGATGGCAATAAAGCTTTAATAGGTTCGATGAATTGGTCCAATGCGGGCAACAATAAAAATGATGAAAGTGTTCTTGTTATAGAAAACAACCCAACTCTAACCTCTGAATTAGACGACTATTTTAGCTACCTATGGAGCTCTTTAGACTCGATTGTTGATGACCCGTACTACCGCATTCCAAAAGCCGAAAGCTTTGATTCGATCAACTCTTGTATCGATGGCATTAACAACGATCATAGCGGTGGTATGGACGCAGAAGCTATTTCTTGCCAGACTTCTAGTCGCCTTTTCTAGCTTACATTAGAACTAAGCTATACACTGTATCACATCGTTGAAATCGGTGAATACTTCTTGGGCCCCGGCCTGTACCAGGTCTTTAGGGTCATGATGGCTAGCTATACCGTAGGGAATCATCTTAGCTTTCGCGGCAGCCCGAAGTCCATGCAAACTATCCTCAAAAACAACCACTCTAGGGTGATCCGTAACCGAAATACTTAGCCTCTTAGCACAAAGCAAATATAGATCTGGAGCAGGTTTCGGATGGCTAACGTGATCTCGCCCGAGTACTACCTCAACATCAAACCCGATTTTTCTAGCTGTTCCTGTGACAAATTGACTAGGTGCATTGCTAGCGATTCCGTACGGAACCCCTGCCTGCTTTAGCAGCTCCATAAAGTCCTTTGCCCCCGGAAAGGCGTCCACCTCACTCATCAAGGAATTAAGGCGGTCGTGTTTTGCCTCAATCAGCTCTCTTTGGGCACTAGAGCCAAAATTTTGAACAATATGAGCTGCAATCGCGATAGTCGACTGCCCGACGATCTCCTTTTTCATCTCGCCGTCTAGTTCCGAGCCTAATACATCTGCCGAAGCACGGTTCCAAGCCTCGACATGAACAGGCATGCTGTCTACCAATACACCATCAAAATCAAATAAGACCGCCGCCCAGTTAGTTATAGACAATGCTTTCATTAGTTTCCCTAAACCGATAAAATAGTTGCCAGGCCTCTTTGGCCCAAAGCTCCTAAAGTATTTCCAAGAACATATGAGGAAGCTGTTAGATATGCAACGACTACTTAAAAATTCAACACTAAAGGTCGCCGAAGCCCTTCAAGCTGCCATAATGGAACTTGTTAATATGCGCAAAGCTATGATTAATAGCGAAGTTGTACTCCTCAGCCTCGTCGACCAAAAGGACTCCATCGTCGTAAAAGTCATGGATGAGCTTGGAGTCGATACCGGAGCAATCCGAGGAGAGTTAATAAAAAAGGTAATGAATTCGGTTGAGAAACTTCCAGAGTATAGCTCGGGAAGGGTCGCCAACCTGCGCGTGACCGAGGACGTTCAGAATTTATTTAAAGCATCAGAGAAAGAACGCAAAAGGATGGGAGATGCTTATATCACTACTGGAGCGCTATTCTTAGGCTGCTTCGATGCATCTGTACCGGGAACTCACTCGATACTCAATCAGCTAGGGCTTGAGTATGAAGCATGCACGGTAGCGCTTGATACCTTGCGTGGAAATGTAAAGGTCACGCAAAAAGACGGAGAGTCTCGACAAAATCTCCTCGATGAGTATACGGTCGATGTCACAGCGCAAGCTCGACGTGGAGAGTTTGATCCAGTCATAGGTCGTAATGACGAAATCAACCAAGTCATCCAGATTCTATCGCGCCGCAAGAAAAACAACCCGGTGTTAATTGGCGAGCCAGGTGTAGGAAAAACAGTTATTGTCGAAGGGCTCGCCCAGCAGATTGTTTCTGGAGAAATTCCTGAGTACCTATTAAATAAAAGAGTGCTATCACTTGAAATCGGCTCGCTCATCGCTGGTGCAAAGATGCAGGGAGAGTTTGAAGAGCGGCTAAAAAAAATTAAAGACGAGGTCATCGCCTCAGCCGGCCAAATCATTTTATTTATTGACGAGCTTCATACCGTGGTTGGAGCAGGAAGAACAGGTGGTGCCCTAGATGCATCTAATATGCTTAAACCAGCGTTAGCTAGAGGCTTGCTCCAATGTATTGGCGCAACCACAACCAAGGAGTATAAGAAATATATCGAAAGCGATAAAGCCTTGGAACGCCGCTTTCAAGTTGTAAAAATTGCGCAACCCACCGTCGATCAAACTATCCAAATTTTAGGTGGAATTCGAGGAAAATACGAGAGTCATCATGACGTAGAATATACCGATGAATCGCTGGCCGCAGCTGCGGAGATGTCAAACAAATACATTACCGACAGGTATTTACCAGATAAAGCCATAGACCTTATCGACGAAGCTGGCGCCGCGAAACGATTAAAATTTCTATATACACCTCCTGAGATTAAAATTATCGAAACGAAACGCCATGAATTACTCAATAAGAAGGCAGATGCTTTCAATGACCAAGATTTCGAGAAAATGGCTAGTATTCAAATGGAGCTATCTAATTTAGAAATAGAGCTAATAGACCTACAGAAAAAGAACCAAGAACAAGTGAAATCAGAAGATCGCTGTGTACAGCCTAATGACATCGCTGAACTTATAAGTAACAAAACAGGCATTCCTGCCAAGAAAATCGCCACAGAAGAAGCGGAGCAGCTGCTAAACTTAGAGGACAGCTTACGCCGCCATGTTATTGGCCAACCACATGCCATAGAGTCGGTCGCAAATGCAATAAGACGAAACCGAGCCGGCCTAAGAAAATCCGATTGCCCAATAGCGTCTTTTCTATTCCTCGGACCTACCGGCGTTGGTAAAACTGAATTGACCAAGGCCATTGCATTAGAGGTTTTAAATAGTGAGCAAAGACTCATCCGAATTGATATGTCGGAGTTCATGGAGCGCCACGACACTTCAAAATTGATCGGGTCTCCCCCCGGTTATGTTGGCTACGGTGAAGGCGGACAGCTGACTGAGCAAGTAAGACTAAACCCTTATTCGGTGGTATTATTTGACGAAATCGAAAAGGCCCATCCAGATGTTTTCAACCTTTTACTTCAAGTGTTAGATGAAGGTTGGCTAACTGACGGGGAGGGTCGACGGGTTAGCTTCACTAACTGTGTGATCATCGGAACATCAAACCTCGGATCCGAAATTCTGACCGATAGAAAACGCCCAGTTGGCTTAGGAACTCAGACAGAGTCATGGGGTAAAGACGAAGAAAATGCTCAAATCATGGAGGAGGTGAGACGTTTTCTTAAGCCTGAGTTCTTAAATCGGATTGACGAGGTCATTATCTTCAACCGGCTTGGTATAGATGAGCTCACTAAGATACTCGACCTAAGAATAGACGAGCTCACCCAACGCCTTGCAAAACTTGATGTTAGCCTAGAGATCTCGAGCGATGCTAAGGAGCTTATTATAGCTCAACTCAACAATCTAAATTACGGAGCAAGGCCGTTGCAGCGACTAATTGAGCAGGAAATTGAAAATAAAGTGGCGACGTTACTTATCGGAGAAAATCAAAAAAAGAACAAAATTATTAGTGTTACCAACGACAAAGGCCAAATCAGTACCGATTGGAGTAGTTAACTCGGGCATGCTTCAATTCTAAGGTCGAACATAAGTGGTTTTGACATTTATAGTATAGGCTTCCTGTTGAAGGTTGCTGACAACTGATACGATTAAAAGCTAAAGTTTCGCGCTAAAATCCCGATACCAAATTATCTTAATTGTTTAAAATCATTGATAATTTGGTAGTGAACGTGACAAAACTTCTCGGGTTTCTATATCTATGGTTTGGTGCCTTCCAACCGGTTGCCTTAGGCGACGCAAAGTCAACTGAAACGCTTTCGGTCATTAAAGACTTAGCAAATCAAACTAAAAAGAACTCCAGCGACAAGGCATTCGACTTAGAGTTAAAGTTCTCCAGAACAACTAATCAGCGTGAAAAAATGCTCGCTGCAATCGCTCTTGGAACTCACCACCTAAAAGAGCAGAACTTTAGACAGGCAGAGCAATACCTATACCTAGCAGAGGCGCTCACTGAGAAAAACGACCCAATAAGGCCGCTTATAAAATTTCATTTCTTGGACGTAAAGTTAAGAAACAAAGAATATCGATACGTTTATCAATACGCACGTAGTTTACTTAAGAAAAAAAGACAACTATCAATCAATCGTCGCAAAGAATTATACAAATATATTATCAAAAGCCTATGGCACCTGGACCAGCACCAGGAATTAGCCGACACATTTATCCGATATCGACAGAGAAACCGATCAGCAGAGCTTACTCCCGAGCTGCTTGTTATCGTTGCTAAGTCATTTAATAAGATTAAAAACCACTCACAAGAAATACGCACATTAGAGCTACTAACCGCAAGCTATCCGTTAAACTCGGAGTCGGTATGGGCGTTTAATAAACTTAAAGACTATCAATGCGAAGACACAAAACGACGTCCCTACGTATTCTCCGTGAGACTACTAAAAAAAATCTCTCGACGGAAAGGATTAAATTTTGGGATTGAACACTTTCTAATAGATCAAGCGCATCACCCAATGCGAAATTTATCAGGTCGGGTTCAAAAGCTAGATCTGTTAGAACAGGCAAAGTACTTATTACGACTCAACCTAAACGAAGAAGCTTTAAAATATACTAGCAAATTACAGATGGAGCTTCGATCAAAACAGAAGGACAGACCCGAAGTAATATTAACTATCGCAAAAATATATGACCAAAACCTTCAATATGAACTTGCAGCTAGATCTTTTAGCCAATTCATTTCAGAGTTCCCTAAGCACTTTAAAAAGAATTTTGCAGAACAATCCTTAGCAAACACCTACCAAAAAATGGGAGAACACCAAGCGGCAGCGTCGGTATATAAGAAGCTTCTCGCCCATAGAAAGTTAGGTATAAAGAAAAGGTGGAATTATTTTTGGAACATCTATCGTGCAGAAGATTACACAACAGCACAAAAAATTCTTAAGAAAAGTTCCTGGCTAGCACTTAAAGATCCGCACCTACCAATGGCAAAACTATATTGGCATGCTCGCGTGTTAGAGAAATCTGGCGAGCAAGAAAAAGCGAGTCGGGTTTACCAAGACCTACTTAATAAAGACGCCACCGGATACTACGCCAACCTGGTACTCGCAAAACGGCCATATCTATGGGCGCAACACGCCCACAAAATATCAAACAGCAGGGATCAGGCTCACGTAGACTTAAGACAAATTGCTATGAACCTAAGCTCTAATAGAACGCAAAGTGACTTATTAACAGTTCAAGATCTTTTACAAGCTGGATTAAACCAAGATGCAAAGTCAAAACTCAAACAGATCCACCCGACAAGATTCGGCTCTCCATCAGAAATAGCAATTGCTGAAAAACTTGCAGTTGAATTATCAGATTTCTACTCGTATCACCGGCTTGGTTTTCAGCAAATAGTGGATTTTTCGCCGTTCCCTAAAAAACTCTCGTCGTTGCTTCAGCACCAAAGGAATTTTCCTGACAAATGGCAGGCACTGTACCCACTAGCGTTCAACGACGTCAT
>JANQHA010000677.1 GCA_028282865.1 Oligoflexales bacterium | reverse complement strand
ACCTCCCAAGAATGAACAACATGCAGATTACCATTCATACTTTTAGCCCACGCCGCAGCTTTATCAATCAAGTGAATCCACGGCGAAGTCGCGTCGATGTCATCGTTGTCTGGAGCTACCCCGACCATTACATCCTTATCACTGGGTCTTATTTGGTTTGCGAGCAATAATGGTAGGCTACAGTGGCGAGATAGCTTTACGTCTCCTTTACTCGATTGTTCTTTGGAGTCGTTTACCGGGATTGGCTCCTTTACGATCAGATCGATATTATTTTTCTTACACCAATCTATAAAATCGTTCGGAAACCGGCCGGAAATAATTTCTGTGGTCACATCTTTTGCCCCGTGGCTTTTTAGCTGTTCGCAAACACTATCAACAGCCGCTTGCCCGGCTTCCTTTAATATACTTTCGATCCTATCTGCACGAGAATGGCTAGGGATACTAGCATATTTAGGAAGCGTCTCGCCGATTCCTACTACATATACCGATGTATTATTGTCTAGCTTACTAGCGAAATCTATTGCTGAGGAATTGTTACCTATTGAATTCGCAAATATTACAACTTTCTTCATTTATTACCTCTTTGGTAAGTGGTTCACCATCTGATAAAGGCGAATTAACACAGTGCATGAGGAGTCGCAATAGTAAGTTATTGAAAAGTTGATCTAAAAAACAATTGGGTGAGTAGCGAAAAACGATGGTTTGACTTCAGCAGGTATTAAAGCGGCAAAGTTTCCTAAAGAGAGCTATATCACTCAAAGTATTTCAAAGTTTCCGAGCTAGCTAGCGTTTATCCGTTGATAAATAAGGTGGACGAGGATGGCACCCTATTTGCTTAGTTTAAAGCGGCAGGGGGGCTATCGTGAAAGTACTTCGAGATTTGACATCGAGCGGTAAAAAGTATAACTGGGATGAAGTTGTGTTGGATTTGACACATATGCAGGGAATTATATTTGAGCTCTCGACCGAAGAAGTGCGGTTTGCCCCAGAAGTCTCCCATTCTTTCCGATGGAGTAGAAAAGGAGTTGGATAGAATGAGGATAGAGCTAGGGCGGTCGCAAAAAATTGTCTATGACTATCAAAATGCTCTCGATCAGTCTTCGATTGTCGCTATCACTGATCCTGCGGGTTTGATTACTTATGTAAATGACAAGTTCTGCGAGATCTCCAAATATCCACGTCATGAGCTACTTGGAAAAAGCCATAAGATTATAAACTCTAAGTATCACCCGAAAAGCTTTTTTACCGATCTTTGGGCTACTATAGCAGCAGGAAGTGTTTGGCGAGGTGAAATAAAAAATAGAGCTAAGGATGGTAGTGAATATTGGGTTGATACCACAATCGTGCCATTTACAGACAGCGAGGGTAAAATCGATCAATACCTCTCTATTCGTACTGATATTTCAGATCGGAAAAGTGCAGAAGCCCTATTGGAGGAAGACCGGGCTAGGTTGGTTCACGCAGAGAAGATGGCTAGTTTAGGTGAAATGGCAGCTGGCATAGCCCACGAGTTAGGAAATCCCCTCGCCTCAGTTTCTAGTTGGTTTGATGTAGTCATATCTCAGGCCGAAAGCGGCAATGGTGATATTGAAGAAATCGCTCGGGTGATGCCAGCAGCGAAAGAAAAAATCTCTCATATGAAAAATATTATACGTGGCATGTTGACTTATGCTCGAGACGGCTCCGAAGATCCGTTCGAGAAGGTCAGCTTGCTAAGGATCGTTGTAAACGTATTAGAGTATTGCGGCCACCGATTAAAAAAAGGTGATATTGAATATGAGATTGACTCTGGTAGCGAGTCTTACGAAGTCGAGTGTAGGGAGACTGAGATATCGCAGGTTTTAGTTAACCTCATTGCTAACTCATGTGATGCAGTTAAAGACCTGCCAGAGCGCTGGATTAAGCTTGGGCTTAAAAAGGCCTCAGATGGAGTTGAAGTTTCGCTGACTGATAGCGGGGTGGGAATTCCCGAGGAGCATCGGCATTTAATTATGAAGCCCTTTTTTACGACGAAGCCCAGGGGTTCTGGCACTGGGCTTGGGTTGAGTATTTCTAATGCCATAGTGTCCCGCCACGGGGGGACATTGGCTATCCGAGAGGAGGGGCCGAATACCTGTTTTGTGATGTTTTTGCCTTATAAGCACTTAAATCACGATAGTTAATGTGTTGTATCCATTCCATATTTTTCCATGCGGTAGCGTAGCGTGTGCCGTGAGATCCCTAAAAGTTCGGCTGCTTTTGTCCGGCTATTATGAGTTTTATCTAATGCCTGGGCCAAGAATCCTTTTTCGACTTCTTCAAGTGAAATGCCTTGGCTAGGCAGCGGAAATATATGCTCGTGGTCGCCGGTTGGGTTAAGCGCAGGGTTGTCTGTAATTTTTTTTGTGGGAGGTGTTCGAATTTCTATGTGTTCTGCAGACAACTGGTCGGGCTCGTGTAAAATTAACGCCCTTTGTAGAACATTTTTCAGTTCTCGAATATTTCCTGGCCAGGTGTGCTGCGCTAGCTTAGCTAGGCAGCCTCGTGATACCGTTGGCTGCTTGATACCAAGGTCACGAGACAGCATCTGAAGAAAATAATCTACGAGTTCGGGTAAATCATCCGTACGTTCTCGTAGCGTGGGCAAGTCGATGGATAACACATCCAGTCGGTAGTATAGATCAGGCCGGAAACGTTTTTGCTGAGCCTCATACAAGAGGTCTTTGTTGGTTGCAGCCACGATTCTAGCCGAGAATTCTAGATCTCTAGTACCTCCTAATCTCCTAAACTTTCGGTATTCTAGTACCCTCAGTAGCTTTGCCTGCAGGTTTAGAGGAAGTTCACCGATTTCATCGAGAAATACCGTACCCTTCTTTGTTATTTCAAATAAACCGAGTTTTTTTTCCTGAGCGTCGGTAAAAGCGCCTTTTTCATGGCCAAACAACTCGCTTTCCAAAAGGTTCTCGGGGATGCTTGCGCAGTTAATTTCTACCAGTGGGTGGGTTGACCTGTCAGACCAGTAGTGTATTGCCCGGGCGGCGAGCTCTTTACCCGTGCCACTCTCTCCATAGACTAAGACCGTGTCGGCCTTGCTTCTAGCTATGCGCTCCAGGTTCTTTCTTAGGTTTTTTGTGGTGCCGTGGGAGCCAATGATTTCTATTTTTGAAGGAAGTTTCTCTACTCCTTTAAAGCTGCTGACTTTCTGCCTAAGTAAGGACAGCTCTGCAGCTCTTTTTACTGAAACCAAGAGGTTTTTCATCTCAAATGGTTTTTGCAAATAGTCGAATGCGCCGTAACGAAGGGCGGTGATTGCCGAGTCGATTGCCCCGTGAGCGGTTATAAGAATGACCGGCATATCTTTGTTTTCCTTGTTCCACTTCCTAAGGAGCTCCATGCCATCTCCATCTGCCAGCCTCAGGTCGAGTATGACTAAGTCGGGAGAAAAATCGGTAAATTGGCTAAGCGTGGCCCGCAGACTATCTGTTCTAAGTGTTTCTGCTCCTAGAGACTTCAGCTCGGTGTCAATGCTCCAAGCTAAAAGATCTTCGTCGTCCACCACTAGGATCTTAACGTTTTTGAGTGGCTTATTGGGTAACATTGACTTCATGGTAAGGCTTCCTCAGATAAACTTTATTGTTCAACGAGTTTTATAGCAAATAAGGTTCCATAATTTAGTTCTAGTAAAAATAGGGACATACAAATTACGACATCTAATGTGTGTGATATAACACATCTGTGATGAATTTCACCCAAAAAGTAGATTCTTTTAGATGAACAAAATCTAGCAGTTTCAAGGGTATAGGTAGGTACCTAGGTTGGCATTGGGTTTGCTTTGGTATTGTAAGGAGGCAGATATGGTGAGTTCAGGCAACGTTTCTGATTTACAAGAAGTCGAGGTCGATAAGGTCTGCTCGTTTTGTAACGAGAATTTTTCTTGCGGGGTTCTAAAAACCGCTATTGAAATTTTAGAGTGGGAGTCGAATAAGTCCTCTAACGAAGAGTTCCATGAGGCATTTAGGATTTTTCGGGACAAAGTTTCAAAATACGGATATCGATACCCGACCTCCGACCGGTACTGTGAGCTTCATGGCCAAAGAGATTTGATTCAAAAACTTACCACCGAAGCGTCAGATTTGATCGACCGATTTAAGAAAAAGTCAAACGTCTAGCTGTATTATCATTTGAGAGCGGACTTTGTGAAAAAAAATTTCGCGATACATGGATTTGAATAATATGTTTGATACCACAAACGCTACAGATCGCATACAATGGCATTTTCGAGATAGCAGGCTTAGAAGAAACGCCAGCAACCTGTCTCTGAAAATTTTGGAGTCATCTCCGGTAGGCCTGGTATTATTCAATAAATCTGGAGATATTTGCTTCTTTAACCGACTTTTAGCCAAAATTTTTCGTTACGAAGGAGGCGAGCTAGCAGAGTTAAACCTCTCTGACTTAATACCTCCACGCTTTCAACATCAGCACTTGAAGTACCACGCCGACTACCTAGAGCATCCTGCTGATCGTGCTATGGGTAACGGAAAGGAACTATATGGTCTTCGTAAAGATGGTTCAGAAGTGCCACTAGAAAT
>JANQHA010000639.1 GCA_028282865.1 Oligoflexales bacterium | reverse complement strand
ATAAGAGTGTTAGTTGGTGGCGCACCCTCCACCAGCCAGCTAGTATTATCGAGCAGCGCGGTGCCACCATGGACCCCGCAATGCTCAACGCTCTGCTGTTAAATATCGCATTGATCTTGGCTTTCTCTACAGCCCTTTGGTTTATTAGATATAAAAACATACGTCTTCATGATCAGATGACTCAAGAATCGCTCAAAGGAACCATTTAATGGAATATGTCGATCCAATTAAGAATTATTTATTTTATCTATATTTAACTTATGGAAGCTGTGGATTCTTGTTTTTGGTGTCACTCATATGGCTGATTGTAGACCGCAAAAAAATTACTGCTTTTAACACTGCGTTTAAAAAGTAAGCTTTAGGAGAAGTGTTTTGAAATCAAAAAAATGGTTATTTGGGATCCTACTCATTGGAGTTGCGCTTGTAGGGATTTCTTTTTTACAGCTCGGTGATAACCTTGTTTATTTTTACACTCCTGTGGAAGCGACGGCAAAAGCCAAAGAACTTAGTAATAAAGACATAAGGGTCGGAGCGATGGTTAAAGCTGGTACCGTAAAGTGGGACGATAGCAAGCTGAACTTAAGCTTTGTCATGACGGATATGAAGCAGACTGAAATTCAAGTATCGCATCGAGGTACTGCTCCAGATATGTTCAAGGAGGGACAAGGTGTGGTGGTAGAAGGAAGAATCTCAGACGATGGTGCTCATATGACCTCAAAAAATTTATTTGTTAAGCACTCTGAGGAATACAAAAAACCAGACGACCACTCATCGATGAACACGGAGTACTTACAAAAATCACTCTTCAAAAATGAGAAAGAAAGCAAATGACAGCAAATAAAAGCAGATCAAAGCACATTTTAATAACAGGTATATTAGTAAGCCTGTTTGTTATTATAGTCGGAGTTCTATATATCGGCCTAAAACTCGACCAAAGTAAGATCCCCTCATCTATAGTAGGTAAGGTAGCCTACCCCTTCTCCGCCACCTGGATCCAAGGCCAGGAATTTCTCCCAGCAGCAAAAGAACGTCGGAGCTTTAGGCTACAAGATTTTCGCGGAAAGAAGGTCGTACTGAACTTCTGGGCAAGCTGGTGTGTCAGCTGCCGGCAAGAAGCCCATGAGCTCGAGGCATTTTGGAGGAAGCATCAAAGAGACGATACATTGGTCGTAGGCATTGCCATTCAAGACACACAGGAGGAAGCTAAGAAGTTTGCCAAGCATTTTGGCAAGACCTACATCCTGGGATTGGACGATACCGGTCAAATTTCTATCGATTACGGAGTGACGGGGGTCCCGGAAACCTTTATAATCAATGAAAACGGTGTCGTGATTCACAAGGAGGTCGGCCCGGTTACCAAAAAGATGTTAATAGAATTGTTACCTAAATTTAATCGTAAGAAGGGATAGCCGATGTTCACTATCGAAGATTTTAAAATTGAAAGCGCTCAAGAGTTTTTAGCCTTTGCTCCTATATTTATTTTTATCGGACTAGTCGCACCATTTGTGCTAGCTGCGTATAAGCTTGGATTCTTGATGGATATCACTGGCTGGCTTAAGACTTCTTCTTAGAGTGGTTTAGTAGTCGGCAAGTGCTTAACTGAGAGGCTTGTGGTGTTGGCACACCTTTCTTGTTTTCCTAAATCTGCATAGGCGAGATCCATCCTCTAACTCTGATGGATAGTACTTATGCAATTATATTTAGGCCCGCTTCCCCATTTTTCTAGAAAAGTTCGAACCACGCTCGATCTATACCCGTATCTCATGAATTGATCGACGTAGGAAATGTTGTGGAAGATGGGGTTCTATTAAATGCGGTGGCCCTGCTGTTAAATAGTTATGGGGGTTGACTGCAACTATCGTTTTCAAATATAATTTCAAGTAAATTTTAACTAGTTAATAGTGGGAAATATTGCGTTTTTTAATAGTAGTTATTTGTTTTGTGGCTTCATCAAAAGTTTTTGCCGATGATCTGCAGACTATTGCTGCCGAGTACGTACATAAATTTCGCGATTCAGCAGCTCAGGAGGAGTTTTCCAAGCACCTTGACAGAATTCTTGATGAAGTCGCAAAAGGCGATGAGCCCAGGGGAGATAAAGAGCTTTGGAGACAAATTGACCTCCGTAATTCGCTAATCTTGTATGCCTACGCTCGGCGAAAACCAAACTTGCAACTCAATACCAAAGTTCTTAACGCGCTAGCTGAGTCCATCAAGAAAAATAATGCAATTTTCTTTGGTAGGGAGCTAAGCTTGGTAGGGGACATTATGTATCGGAGTGATAGACCAAATCAATTCAGGGCTTATCTTGAAGCGGTCGGCTCTGCCAGCCGCTTTTTTCCCCCGAGTGAATACCATTGGGAAGAGTTCATAGAGCAGGGTATTACAAAACGTCTAGCTGACACTGATCGCCTACAGAAAGCTGGCTTTAAACCTGGAGAAGTAGAAACAATCTCAAGCACTCTAATCGAGGCCGTTGGTAGGATGACGGAGAGCACTATGGGATGTGGGGGAATGGCCACTCGAATTAAGTGGGTTCTTCGCTCTTCTCTTCTTCGTCGTTAGTGTTTTCAAAATTAAAAATCACAGAGCTGTTGAAAATTTTTCCTATACTTTAGATGGGAATGGCCATTAGGGTAGAAAAAAACTTTCGAAAAAATCACCTTAATTGCAATAAATAGCCCGACTCCTTACACCTTCTATTTATTTACTCTTCGATTGACTTGATGGTCAGATGGTATCTCGCGCAATTATGATTTTGCAGATACCCTTTTTATTAAGTTACTTGCTATATTCTTTTGTTAGCTTTTAAGAATACACATACCTAAGTATTCGCTCAAAATGAGCGAAGAATCTAAGAAATCGCTCATTTTGAGCTGTTTTCCACTATAAGGCTGATCCGAGAGTTTAGAAGAGTGAGGCAACGACACTAATCAGAAAAGCAGCCCGATGAGCCAATTGCTTTTGGACGGAATAAAACATCGTAGTTTTAAATACTTAAAATCTTGAGGTCACAGATTGTGACTTCAAGATTGTAAGACATTGAAATAATTATAATATTCACCACCCCAATGAAACATCGGACCTAAGAAGTTTTGCAACTCAACAACCCCTACCCAGGCAAGGTCACTCCAGTACGTACCTGTTCCCAACACCTATAGAAGTGCTCTTTCTCTACCCCAAACCGCTTCTGTAGCGCTTTAATAAATATCTCCGTCCTTAGAGGCAAAGAACTTGAATCAACAATCCGCAAAGCTTCCATCGTAACAGACTTTCTAAACCTATTTAGATCAAGCAACGACTGATCAAAGCAGTCACAACTAACAAAAAACTCCTTACCTGCAGCAGAGCTAAAAACCCATTCCAATCCTTGAACCTTAGCTTCGAACCTTTCAAACAACTCCTGCTCCTCAGCGGTCGTTCTCTGCGGATTATACCAATAACCAAAATCAACCTGAGTTCGCCGATCAGATCCAGCAATACACCAATGGCTTATCTCATGTAGCGCACTCGAGAAAAAATCTTTGTAGTACAAGATACGGTTATAAGGGCAATCATCAGAAACGGGCAGATAAATGGGGTCTGAATCGGACGGTTCTAAACGAGTATTCCACCGTTCGTAAAACAACTCATCAAAGAGTTCAGCCAGAGAAGTTACATCTGGGTTATTGGTCATCGTTGCATTCATAGACGTGATATTTAAATAATTATGTCGAAATTGCAATTAGGATAAAAAGAATAAAAATAAAGAATACCTGTCTACAAAACACGAGGTAGTTCTAGATCAGGACTTGGCTAAGATGTATGGAGTAGAGACAAAGGTTATAGTACAGGCGATTAAACGACATAGAGGCCGTTTCCCACTAGACTTCATGTTCCAACTTTCAGCCCAAGAATATCGATCTCTAAAATATGAAAGTGCAAATTTACGTGGATGGGGAGGCCGTCGAACTCCTCCGTATGCATTCACCGAACAGGGAGTTGCGATGGTTAGTTCTGTTCTGAATAGTGAGACAGCAATAATGGTGAATATAGAGATTATTAGAGCTTTCGTTCGTACCAGAGAGTTCGCCTCAAATTATAAAAGCCTTTCAAGCAAAATCAATCAATTAGAAACAAGATACGATACAAACTACAAGGTTGTAACTAACTAAAATTGTTTATAAATATTTATCAAAAGAGGCATTTGTCTTTATAAAAGAATACTAATTCAAAGTCTTAAGCGAACTCTCTACTACATAAACCGGATATCCAGACACTCTCTCATAAGACTTGGCAAATACTTTTCCTGAGTAGGTAGTGCCACTTGGAATATCAGTTGAAGGAATTGTATAGGTAGAGGTCGAACCTTCGATAGAAGCAGATGCATGGACTAAGTTACCACTACTGTTATAAACCGATACCGACCATAGATAAGAAGTTAGATCAGAGCCAAATGGTGACCCGGATTTAGTAACTACGTTTGAAGAATAGGCAAAACTAATGCTTGCTGAGGTTATATTTGGAAAGGTAAACGGGAATTCCCGGGTGTAAGATCCCATGTTGATGCTTATAAGAATGACTTGGTCACTCTTTGGGTATTTGCCAGTGCCAAGCCTGACCTTTCTACCATATAGTTGATCTGATGCAGAGTCATCAAAACTCGCCCCATCGTCACTTAAACTGTTGTCCCATATCGAGCTTTCTTCTTCATTTCCATCAGATGCTACCAGTATATTGGCGCCATCAAACAAGTCATCTGGCCCTTTCACCGTTACCGCGGTAGGTGAAAACCCAGCAGCTAACTTGGCTACAATTCGAATCGACCTATTTTCGCTTGAGTCCATAAAATACTGAACAGCGATATATTCGACTTCTGAACCAAAATAGTGATCACTATTGGTCTGGTTAGAATCGGTGATCAAGTCAGCATTTGCATCTAGGTCAAATACATCTACTGTGCCATTATCATCATCATCGCTGTCAAACCAATTAAGTAATCCATCACCATCTATGTCGGTATCGGATTCGTTATCTATGCTATCTGCATCCTCATCCGCCAGTTCAAAACCAGAGCCCTCATTAGATACCGCTGCGAGAGAAGTACTTGTCTCCATTCCGTTGACAATACCGTCCCCGTCGCTGTCCTTTGCCGATGAGGTAGTTATTACAGTGACAGCATCAAGATCAGAGAGCTCCATGCTTGGACCTTTATGAGTAATCCGGGGAATCGTATTTGTCTTAAGATTAAAGTATTGATAAGCCTTATTAGTTTGGTCGGTAGCTACCCATGACAGTACCGAAGCTACCCGGTAATCTATATTTAAAAGTACCAAAGTATAACTCGCACTCATATCCACCTGGCTAAAACTGTAGGCGCCAGATGATGTAATCACCGAAGATCGCGATTCGCCGGTTGCCGTATTCACCAGAAGCATAATCCAGCCTTCAAAGTCACTAGTGTTGCCAGTCTGGCTAGCTATGGTACCGGTAACCTCTGATGCCGCACTCGCACCACCACCACCAGAGCCACCACCACTACCACTGCACGTCGATAACATCGATGCTAGGGCAATAGTTGCGAACGTCATGATAGCTTTCGGTAACAAAAGAATTCCCTTTCTTTGAGACCTAAAAAATATAGGGCCACAATCATCTTTCGGCATTTTCTTCAAAACATTTAGGGGGAAAGCAGATTTTAGTAGTGACCATCAATAATATTTGATATTCGGTTTATACTTAAAAATCAATAGATTACAACCATGAAGGTTTAGACAAACTAAAGCCCCAGCCTGGAGCACCATATTAGCGAAAAGCAAAAAAAATTTACTAGAATTAATGAACCCTTCACCTGCGAAAACTGTCACAAAGAGGTACCTAAAGCTTCATCAACCTGCAGAAACCATTGCCCTTTCTGCCTTTACTCAAAGCACGTCGACAGTTCTCCTGGAGACCGAGCCAATCACTGCCAAGGTATGATGAGACCTACCGGCTATAGCAACCACCCAAAGAAAGGTATTATCATTTTTTATATTTGTGAAAAGTGTGGAGAAGTCAAAAATAATATCGCTTTGTTAGAGGACTTAAAGCAAGCCGATGACTATGATTTATTACTACAGTTACCTGGTAAAACTCCTTAGTTCCTAAGTATTCTTTCGAAATAATAACCTTTACTCATAAAGATATTTTGCAAAATCCCGAAACTAATCTTGGATTAAACGCGAAGGATTGCGTAATGAAACTTTTATATTTCATAATCTTAGGATTCATATCATGCAACGAGTCCACTAACTTCCGTGGCGGAAGAACAGTACCCCAGTGGGAAGATTATAAAAAAGAAGAAGTCGTCAAAGATGCCGACTCGGAAGTTAATCCAGATCAAAAAGCACCTACAAAGCAGCCATTACTCTTTAGCCAAATAGAGAGAAATTTTACAGCTGGAACAGTGGCAAATCAATCTGTGCAAACTAACTTTGACGATAAATCCATTCAATCAACCTTAACATTGAGATCAGATACCAGGGAGTACTCCCAAAGCTACCGACAACCCATTAGGGAGAAGGTCACTGACCGTTTTATCCAAGGACAGAAAGGCCGGGTAATAAATGAAAGCTTCGAACAAAATGACACGAGCGGAAGCATCGATCTACTGATTGTTATCGATAACTCGAGGTCTATGAAAC
>JANQHA010000606.1 GCA_028282865.1 Oligoflexales bacterium | reverse complement strand
TACGGGTATAAGTCGTTTAGAAATTATCGTCTCAGGTTATTGAATGCCTGTTTTTAAAGAGTGATTAGGAGGTGACCCACCATTGTGTGAGGAGAGCCGGAGAGCCGAAGATTTACCACCTTTGTGAGAGGAGAGCCCCGATTTACTACCATTGTGTGAGGAGAGCCAGAGCCCAAAATAGTGGCGAGAGGCAGATTTGAACTGCCGACCTGTGGGTTATGAATCCACCGCTCTCACCAACTGAGCTACCTCGCCATTGGTGGAATTGAATCATATTCATAAATGCTTCCGGTCGTTAAATCAACCTCGTATATTTATAAATAAAATCAAGTGGATAACTATACAACTTTTTTCACACCTATTACAATTGAAAATAGAAATTGACATAATCTAAAAAAAGAATAGAAGTAATGACACAAAATCAATTCATGTGAGGCATTCATGGGCAATTTTACGACCGGACTACGGCTATTCCTAATATTGGGTTTCATTATTTCCTGCAGCTCGAAGAGGACCAGACGAGACAACTTTATCTACTCTGCGGCTAACGGTGCTGCTATACCGACCTTAAGCAAGGAACCTCCTAAAAATACTTTCTTAGCTGATTCGCCATGGCCCATGACTCACAGGAACCCTTACGCCCAAGCTTCGTCACCATATGTAGGGCCCCAATCAGAGTCGGATTTTTCTCCAAGAATCAGCGATCAAGCGCCTCCGGTTTCTGTCACTCTTTCGATCTCATCGAGATATAGCTCAGGCAAACATGCCATCTGGGGGTATGCAACAGGTGAGGTATTTGTCATAGACAGCGACACCTGGAAGGTTGCGAATCGGCTTCGAGTTACCCCTAAGAGTGATGACGATGAAAAGGCTGCGTTGTCAGGTGCATATCACCTAGTCGATAACGAAAACAACTTCTTCGTACCTTACGGCCAAACTATCGGTAAGTTTTCGGACCCAGAGGAAAGCTTTGCCATCACAAAACTAGGTGAGTTCACTATGCCTAGCCCAATACCAAATGAAATGATCGTCGGTATGAGCTTGGCATTTGATGGCCATATTGTTTTTGTGACAAACCTCGGTCGTGTGGGCTACATAGATCGAAATTTTGATCAGTACTACGAAGTATTTATTGAGCAACACAACGCAGATATTTCTAACTCAATTGCGATTGACGAAGAGGGAGGAATATTCGTGCTAACAGGTCGAGCGATTCATAAAATCCAAATAGAAACAAACGCAGGTATCAGTCATCAGTGGGCGGTGGCATATCAGTCTTCATCGGAGCCCACAGATGGACGCCTAGGCAGCGGTTCTGGCACAACACCGACTCTTATGGGGCACGGTGCTGGGCAGGACAAGTTTGTAGTATTTGCCGATGGTCAAAACCTCATGAACCTAGTTTTAGTATGGCGAGGTGAAGTCCCTGAAAACTGGCAAGGGAAAAATGGCCAGGACCCAAGGATAGCTGCCACAACGCCAATCACTTTTGTCCCGCATGATGAGCGCAGTAGTGTCGATATGAACCAATTGACTTCAGTAACCGAGCAATCGATATTAGTCAGAGGTTACGATGCGGTTGTTGTCAGCAATAAGTACGGGAAACCTAATCCAATTATGAAAAGAGTCGTGAAGTTTGTATCTGAAAAAATGGGCCGAAAGTTATCACCTGGAGGCAGGGTCGTAGCACTATCAAACCATAAGGCCGTTTCGCCTAAGGGGGTAGAAAAGTTCAGTTGGGATACAAATGGTAAAACGCTCTCGTCGGCGTGGGCCAACGATCAAATAAGCTGCCCTAATGGAATACCCAGTATGAGCGAAGCGACCGGGCTAATGTACTGCGTTGGTGCGAACGGGCCGTCGAGCTTTATATGGGGCTCAAACTGGACCTTCGAAGGGGTTGATTGGAGTACCGGAGAAAGAGCTTTCTCTTATCCAATTGGAGACAAGTTTATTTATAACAGTTTTTATGCAGGGACCCAAATCGGCTTAAACGGCGGACTACTAACCGGCATTGTGGGTGGTGCGCTATCAAGCAAATAACAAGCTAACGGTAGTCACCGAGCTTCATTAAATCGTGTGTTTTTAGGAATTCAGGATACCGGCCAATAGCGTGGATATACGCGTCGGCCTTTTCCATATTTGTGATAAGTGAACAACCAAAGCGTACTGCGGCATTTCGGATTTGGTAGCCCAGTTTGAGCTCTGTAGGATCTTCATTCTTAGGGATATTAATAACCAAGTCAACGCTGCCATCTTTAATGACTGACAAAGCATCATAGTCCGCTTCATCGGGCCATGCACATGCAGTTACTTCAAAACCATGATTAGCTAAATACTCAGCCGTGCCCCTAGTCGCATAGACTTTAATACCAATATCACGCAAAATCTTCGCAGCTTTTAAAAACTTCAATTTATTTCTCTCAGGACCTGAACTAACCAAGATACCCTTTATCGGACGTCTGATATGCGAAGCCTGCATAGCGAGCAACAACGCCTCATCAAAACTGCGCCCTATGCAGCCAACCTCACCAGTCGAAGCCATTTCAACTCCTAAGACCGGGTCAACAGTGCCTAACCGAGTGAAGCTAAACATAGCAGCCTTAACACCGACATGCTCCAAATCATCTTCATTGTAACGGCGGATAGCTGGCGATTTACCGATAATAATATCAGTGGCAGCCTCGGCTAAATTAAGCCCGACGACTTTAGAAACAAAAGGAAAGCTCCTTGCCGCACGAGCATTACATTCGATCACTTTGATTTGACCTTCTTTTGCCAAGAACTGCATATTAAAAGGACCGTTAAGTCCGAGCTCCTTCGCAATAGAGCGACCGGCTTTTTTGACCTTTCTAACAGTCTCAACATAAAGATTTTGAGCGGGAACCACTGTGGTCGCATCGCCGGAGTGAACCCCAGCATTTTCAATATGCTCACTGACCACCGCAGTCAGAATCTTACCGTCCTTTGCAATACCATCTAGTTCAATTTCGCGCGCACCTTCAATAAACTCTGAAATAACAATGGAGTGTTCAGAAGATATCTGCACGGCCTTTTCTAAGAAAGATTCCAATGTTGCTTCGTTAGTCGCTACACTCATTGCGGCACCGGAAAGCACATAACTAGGCCTAATAAGAACTGGAAAACCCACTTCAGAGATGAATTTATCGATATCCGCCTTGGAGCTAGCATTGATCCATTTAGGTTGATCAATATCGATTTTATCAAGCATTGCAGAAAAGCGGCTGCGATCTTCCGCTAAATCAATGGTGTCAGAGCTATGTCCTAACAACTTAATTCCAGATTCAGCTAGTGGCTTAGCAAGTTTATTTGGAAGCTGTCCACCCATACATGCGATCGCGCCAACACATTTTTCTATATCGAATATATCTAAGATTCTTTCGAGAGTAAGCTCTTCAAAATATAGTCGATCAGAGCTGTTATAATCGGTCGATACCGTCTCAGGGTTGCAATTAATTAGAACGCTTCGCCACCCAGCATCCTGCAATCTACGAGAACAACTCACCGCACACCAATCAAATTCGACACTAGTCCCGATCCGATAAGCTCCACCACCCAATACCAATGCAGAAAAAACCTTATCATCCTTAGGAACAGGGTCGTGATACTGGCCACTATAAGTCATGTACAAATAGTTTGAGGGCGAGGGATACTCGGCTGCAGTAGTGTCGATCTTTTTCGCCACCGGAACCACATTTTTATCTACTCTATTTTTTCGAATGACTAAGGATAAACTTCTTATCTGCGATTCGGTCGGTGGTTCCTTTTGAGTAGTTTCTAGAAATATTCCTGCAATCTGTTCATCGCCAAAACCACGCTGTTTCCATAGCCGCCAGGTCGCCTCATCGACTTTTGAAAAGGCTTGGCTGGGTTTAGAGTTTTTGCTGGCAAAACCTTCGATATCTTTCTCAACATCGATAATCAACTTCACTTGAGCTAAAAACCATTTATCAATCGCAGATATTTCATAAATTTTTTCTATGCTAAGACCTTGCCTAAGAGCTTGCATCACCACCTGCAAACGCACATCAGTGGGTTGATTAAGGTTTTTCTCTAGTGCATCTTCGCTAGACGCTTTGCGATTATGACTCAGGCCTAAAGGCACCTCAGTCACCATCCTAAAAGCTTTTTGTAGTGCCTCGGGAAAGTTACGTCCAATAGACATAACTTCACCAACCGACTTCATTGTCGAACCGAGTTTCCTAGAAATCCCTTGGAATTTAGTTAGGTCCCAGCGAGGGATTTTAACGGTGACATAATCTAAGGCCGGCTCAAAGAAAGCATAAGTCACTCCGGTCACTGGATTCTTAAGCTCAAGTAGATCATGACCAAGCACAACCTTCGCAGCAATGTAGGCAATTGGGTATCCCGAAGCCTTACTTGCTAATGCACTAGATCTAGAGAGCCGCGCATTTACCTCGATAATATAAAACTGGTATGATTGTGGGTCCAAGGCAATCTGCACATTACACTCACCCACAACTCCCAATGAGTTTACGATAGCCAGGCTAGCATTTCTTAATATTTGGTAATCATCATCTGACAACGATTGACTAGGACATACGACAATAGAGTCACCCGTATGAATTCCCAACGGATCGAAGTTCTCCATATTACAGATGGTGATGGTATTCCCTTCACCGTCTCGCATGACTTCGTATTCTACTTCCTTCCAGCCCTTCAAAGATTTCTCTACAAGAACCTGAGGACAGTTTGCTAGCGCTGTGGTCGTAAGAGCATCGAGCTCCTCGACATTATTTGCAAAACCGCTGCCTAGACCACCAAGAGCATATGCCGCGCGGACAATCACCGGAAAGCCAATACTGTCTGCTGCTGATCGAGCTTCTTCGACGGTCTCGCAAGCATGACTCGGAGGAACTGGCATATCAATTTCGCGCATCTTAGTCGCGAAAGCATCGCGATCTTCAGTCATTTTTAGAACATCAACTGGTGTTCCGAGGTTGATGACGCCGTACTTCTCAAGAATACCCAGCTGATCGATAGCGACCAGACAGTTCAATGCGGTTTGGCCACCAAAACCAGCTACAATCGCATCTGGCTTCTCGACTTGAATCACCCGCTCCACCCATTCCGGTTCTACGGGATATAAATAGACTTTGATCCCCTCCGCCGGGTTAGTTTGCACGGTAGCAATATTTGGGTTGATAATAACGACATCAATGCCTTCTTCGCGCATCGCTTTGACAGCCTGAGTTCCAGAGTAATCAAACTCCCCGGCTTGACCTATCGAAAGTCCTCCAGAACCTAAAAGCAAAACTTTCGCTGGTCGGTTTCTAATACTATTAAGTTTTGGATGTAACGGCATTGTTAAGCTCCTGCCACAAACTGTTCCAAAATCCACCCAGTGTCTCTAGGACCACCAGCAGCCTCCGGGTGAAACTGCACACTGCGAAAAGGCTTTGATTTATGCTTAATACCTTCAATAGATTCATCATTTACATTTTTAAACCAAGGCTCCCAATTGCCACTGATAGATGACTCGAGCACGACGTACCCATGATTCTGGCTTGTAATATAACCACGACGGGTGCCGACTTCATAAACCGGCTGATTATGGCTTCGATGGCCATATGACATCCGCTCTGTCACCGCGCCAGCAGCCAAAGATAACAGTTGGTGCCCCAAACAGATGCCAAGAACCGGACGATCGCCGTCAAATAACCGAGCTATTTTAGACTTAAGCCGCCCAGTTTTTACTGGGTCCCCCGGCCCATTCGAAATCAGCCAGCCACTGCAATCCACCTGCTCGAAGTCATAGTCCCAAGGTAGTAACTCAACCTCACATTCAAGCTCAATGAGCTGCCGGATAATATTCCACTTCACGCCACAATCAATCACAGCAATCCGGCGGGAACCTTTGCCCACAACCCGTGGTTGCTTCGATGAAACCTCAGCCAAAACGTCGTACTGGCCTGGGTCAAAAAACTTTCCTTTTTCAGGCTTCCAATCGATAAAATCAAATTGCCTATGGCCCGCCGCATCAATAGGTTCGATAGCTGCAAGAATATTGGGGTTTTCTCTAATCAAATGGACTAAATGCCGAGTGTCCAACCCAACAATCCCAGGAACATTTTGCTCCTTCAGCCAACTATCTATGCTTTGCAAGCTATTCCAATGGTAAGTATCCAAAGAGTCTGCGCTAATAATCACCCCAGAGCATTGAGCCCGGTCGCTCTCAAAGCCGCGCGGGATAATCACATTAGAATCACTTAAATCTGGGAATTTTGGAATGCCGTAGTTTCCAATCAGTGGGTAGGCAAATACTAGGATCTGACCTAAATATGACGGGTCGGTAATCGCCTCACTGTAACCAACCATCCCAGTGGTAAAAACCAGCTGACCACTGGAATTTAGGGGAGCACCTATCAGCTCACCTTCAAACTGGTGGCTATGGTCAGATAAAGTAAGTGAACAGCGCTCACGCATCCTGATCTATTTTCCCCAAGTCAGTTCTATGCACCATAGCCTAATGTGCAATAATTGACTATTGTTTTTCACTAAATAGTTTAATATCGCGTAATTGGTTGGCCCGTTGCCCAGAAAGATGAAAGGTTTAAATTATGAGCGATAACCCTACAGTCATTGTCTATGCTAAAAGAACACCTATCGGTAAAATGAGCGGAGCGCTCTCCTCGGTCCCAGCTCCTAAACTTACAGCTGCCTTAATTCAGGACGCAATAAAAAACGGAATTAAACCCGAGTGGGTCGACGAAATCATTATGGGAAACGTCTTGACCTCAGGGATTGGCCAGGCCCCAGCGCGTCAGGCCGCTCTGTTTGGCGGATTACCTAAATCTGTTTGTGCAACCACCATAGGACGTGTTTGCGGTAGCGGTTTAAAGGCGGTGATGCTAGCTGACCAAGCTATCCGCTTGGGGGATGCAAATTTCATTATAGCTGGTGGCCAGGAGAATATGTCGCTAGCTCCTCATCTACTGCCTAACTCACGCCAGGGCTACCGATTTGGTAGTGTTGAAGTTCAAGACTCGATGCAATACGACGGTCTCTGGGACCCTTATGGCGACAAACCCATGGGCAACTTTGGCGAAATGTGCGCCAAAGAGTATCAATTTAGCCGAGAAGAACAGGATGACTTCGCCGTCGAGAGCTATACCAGATCAAGAAATGCAGCAGAGAAGGGTCTGTTTGACGCTGAGTTGGTACCAGTCGAGGTTTCATCTCGAAGAAAAACCACTATGGTTGCTAAAGATGAAGAGCCGTTTTCTGTAGATCTTGAAAAACTGCGGCAGCTACGCCCAGCATTTGAGAAAGACGGCAGTGTTACAGCAGGTAACGCATCGTCAATCAATGATGGATCTGCACTGCTTTGCTTGACTGACTTAAAGACAGCTCAAGCAAATGGGTTAAAACCGATTGCAAAAATCACTCATCAAGCATCTGCAGCTCAAGAACCAGAATGGTTTACCACCGCTCCCATCGCATGTATAAAAAAACTTCTTGATAAATCAAAGTTAGAGGTTAAGGACATCGATCTTTGGGAAATTAACGAAGCGTTTGCCACAGTCACTATGGTCGCAATGAAAGAGCTTGGCTTAAATCACGACCAAGTCAATGTCAACGGCGGTGCAGTATCATTGGGGCATCCGATTGGCTGCAGTGGCGCTCGCATCTTAGTAACACTATTACATGCAATGTCAGCTCGCAACGCTAAGCGCGGCTTAGCAACCCTTTGCATCGGTGGCGGCGAAGCTAGTGGTGTGATTGTCGAGAGTCTGTAGGGTCGCAATCAGTTTCCATGGGCAGCCATAGCTATGAATAACCAAAAGCTCTCAATCGTTGTTCCGCTGTACAACGAACAAAATAGAGTATCTTTGCTTAAAAAAAGTTTATGGGATTTCATAGCTCAGACTCAATTGCCATTTTCAAGTTATGAATTCATCTTAGTAAACGACGGCAGTATAGATCAAACTGCCGAAGCTCTAACCAAGCTCCAAAAAGAATTCATAGATCACACCAAAGAACACAAACTGTCACTGGACCTTAATATTATCAATCTTTCCAGAAATTTCGGGAAAGGGGCAGCCCTTAAAGCGGGGGTTCAAAAGTCCACTGGCCAATGGTTGCTAACTATGGATGCAGATATTGCCACGGATCCATTGGAAGTCATGAAATGGCATGCGAGCAAGCGCGTTGATTTTAATTGCACTAACACCATCCATATTGGATCTCGAGAGCACAGCGAATCCATCGTGAGTGATAAAAAACTGCGTCGCATTATGGGCAGGGTATTTAATCTACTAGTCCAAACTTCCAGCAACCTGAGCATCTACGATAGTCAATGCGGGTTTAAACTCTACCCTGGTGAATTGGGGCGAGAGCTTTTCCAGGAACTTTATTTAACAGGATGGGCTCATGATGTTGAAATACTAATGAGAGCGAACAGGCAAAACATCAATATCATTGAACAACCAATCACTTGGAATGCCATCGATGACAGCAGAGTTAATCCTGCGATAGATTCTGTAAAAATGTCACTAGAGATTTTAAAAATCCGCACTAAGCTATTCTATGAACAACTTAATCTGAAGACACCGGATGGACGCTGGGACCGCGCTACGGTTTGGTTACTTGGTGTAGCGGTGCTAATTATATCTTTAACATTTCCAAACTACGGGAGTGTATGGGACGAGCCAGTCCAGCACCATTACGGTCGGCTCGTAGCAAATTGGTACGCTAGTTTTTTTCAAGATCATCGAGCACTCAACTTCAGCAACCTGTATTTATACGGCGGTTTTTTTGAATTCTGGATGTCATTGGTCGACAAGTGGTTTCGCTGGCTTCCTGTCTATACGGTTCGAAAACTATGCACGGCATTATTCGGTTTGTTAGGTGTTGTCGGGGCTATCCGATTAGCCAGGCTTATTACTGGACAGGCGCGGGCTGGTTTCCTTACCGGTTTGTTATTAATACTAAGCCCGGTTTTTTACGGACACATGTTTATCAACTCCAAGGACATTCCCTTCGCGACCGCTTACATTTGGTCGATTTACTACTTAATAAAGTTATTAAACCAACTGCCTCAATTTTCCCTAGGTTTAACTATCAAGCTTGGATTAGCGATGGGAGCTGCATTAGGCGTTCGAGTCGGAGGTTTCGTCCTTTATAGCTACCTGGTGTTTGGTGTCGCAATAACAATACTCATTAATATTTCCCGAGGAAAACTACCCGTTAAGGCAGCATTGATACAAACCGTCAAAATTTGTTCTACTGCGATAGCAATTAGCTATATCATTATGCTACTTTTCTGGCCTTGGGCTCAAACGAACCCCTTAGTAAACCCTTTCCTAGCACTGTCGGAAATGTCCAAATTTAATTGGGAAGGGGTGATTGCTTTCAAAGGCACAGAAGTTAGTTCGCTAGATTTACCTTGGGACTACATTCCACATCTTATGATGATTCAAAACACTGAAGTTTTCTTACTAGGTATGGTGTTGTTCATCATCGGCTTAATATATTACGCCCCTAAACTACCGACTAAAACTAAGGTAAATGGATTCATAGTTTTATTGGCGGGTTTGTTTCCCGTAGCCTACGTTATCTTTAAGAAATCAGTTTTGTATGATAACTATCGGCACCTACTATTTGTTTGCCCAGTATTCGCTATATTTGCAGCTACGGGATTAGACAAAGCTTTACAGTTAGTCGAGATCCGCTCAAAAGGCTTTTATGCTGCGACATTATTTCTCATCGCCGCGCTGTTCGCCCTACCAATTGAAGTTATGTGGAAGCTACATCCGCATGAATATACCTACTACAACAGGTTTATAGGCGGACCAGCATATGCTTTTAAAAAGTACGAGTCCGAGTATTGGGGCAATTCGTATCTGGAGCTTATCGCTAAACTCGAAAATAAGTTATTGCGTGAGCATCCGGGACGCAGCTTTAAGATCCATGCCATTGGACCGGCCCTTCAGATAATGCTATGGACCGAAAACAGCAAGGTATTAGAGTACACCTCAAATAAAGATGAGGCAGATTTTATAGCAGTACCCACAAGATCATACGAAGACCACAAAGTTTTAGGCAAATCGTACGTAACCGTACAAAGATACAATAAGAATTTCTCGGTTATTAAAGATCTACGATCAATAAAATAGCTAAAAATCAAATAATAATAAAGTCTTCGCCAAGCGACGGTTGTCGATAAACTTAAGTTTATTTAATTTAACCCGATAGCTACCCGTAGGCAATGTATAGAAAGGTCTAAGTATGTACAAATTGCTACTAGGTACAGCTCTGGTATTGGCCTCAATAGCTTTTACGGCGCAAGAGGATTTTTTTCAGCTGTTTTTAAATCTCCATGCTATCTCGATAGTTTTTGGCGGTACTGTTGCGATACTAATAGCTTCAACTCCAAAAAAATCTGTAAGAAAAATATTCAAGCTTTTGATTGAGTTAGCAAATGATAAGACAAACTCTGCCACTCTACGCTCGGAACTGACCGAATTAACAAAGCGACGAAAACTCTCAACTCCCTCAACAAATGTGCTTATTAACTACGCTGCAAGCCTTTGGGACGATGGCGTAGAACCAAGTCTGATTAATAGCTTGCTAGACCAAAAAAGAATCGAGATAATTGACGAGTATCATAATACTGTCGCTGTTTTAAAAAATTTGGCGAAATACCCCCCGGCACTAGGTATGACCGGTACCGTAGTCGGACTAGTTAGCATGTTTTCAAAACTTAATGAGTCCGGCACCGAGAATATCGGCTTCGCATTAGCCCTAGCATTGACAGCTACATTTTATGGACTATTCCTATCGAATTGCTTTATCCTACCATTCGCTGACCACTGCCAAATATATACTAAACAACGTGAGCAGCAGCTAGACCAAGTTTATCAGACTCTAGCTATGATTAATGCTGATATTGCTGGGTCGATTATCGAGAAAGAGGTCAGCAACCGTGCGGCATGAACCAGATGAGAATCATAAACTACCTGCCGCCAAACCTCGGTACATTCGTGACACCGGGTCGAGTAGCGAAAATGACCATTTATGGTCAGTCGCTTATTCTGACATGCTTATGGTACTTTTGGGTTTCTTCGTAATCTTCTTCTCTCAAGGTAAGAGCCAAAAGACGCAGATCATCGATCAAATTGCCACCGAATTAAAAGGAAATGCGACCCAGAAAGCTGGACGACCTGCAAACGATAGTCGTTCTAGTAAGACCGCTAAGCAATCAAACCAAGGACAATTAGCAGCGATACCGAATATCGATCAAGTAGCCAAAGACCTAGACTTAACCTACGAAACAACAAACACCGGCAAAACTATTAGGATCAATTTCCCAAACAATACTTATGGCAAGAGAAGGTACCAATTAAATTCATCGACCCAAAAAAAGATGAAACGACTAATCACAGTACTTTCGCCTTACAAAGAAAAACTTAAGATCCATTTTATCGGTCACTCGGACAAGCAAAAAGTATCAGTACATAGTGAAAAATTTACCAACAACTTTCAATTGAGTGCACTAAGAGCGACTCAAGCAGCACTATTTTTTCAAAAACATGGCTTTCCATCTTCAAACATCATCACCAGTGGGGCAGCCGATAATATAAACGCATCCAGATCTCTATCAATCACTATTTCTTCCAAACACTTTCTACAATCTCACTGACGAATTTATTAATTCTTAGGTTCTGGCACAATTTCAAGAAATAGCTAAAACACCTAAAAAAGATAAAGAAAATGTATATATGTGGGAAATAACTATTTCGGTTAGAAACATTTAACTTCCTAAAGATCATATACTTAGCTCCGATACTAAGATCAGGAGAATCAAAACAAATGAGTTACTTTTGGTTATTTGCATCAATCACCTTTCTAGCTAGCTCGTGTGCTAAGCCAGGCACGGCTCAACTCGTGCTGACTCAGAGTGCTACTCTCAGGGATAGCGAGCAAGCCAGCAAGCCCATAAAGGCAAACGAGCCAATAGAGTTAACCTCACAACCAATAATCATCGAGAAGGAAGGGCATATATCACTAATGGTCTACCCGATGGCTGACAAAGAGGCCAGATCTACCATGACCGCGTCTCTTGTAAAAATAGAGGACTGGGGAGGACCCAGCTATCAGAAGAAGCTGCAACAAGACATCCAGGTGGCTCTCGACTCTATTAATGAAGTTCAGATACTTCTCGGTCAAAAGAAGACAACCAATGCTCTTGAAAAAATAGTCGATCTCGAGAAAAAACTTCCAATCATTGCGATAAAACTTCTAAAGGCTAACTGTTACGTTCTGTTAGGGGATCAACCCAGAGCAGTTGAAGTGATTAACGACATTTTAAAGGAAAGCCCGGAGCATAAGATAGCAAAACAAATGTTAAATCAAATCCAAGGTAAGAGAGTTCAGCAATGAGAGCTGTGGCAAAAATTTTATTAAATATTTCATTCTTTTTCTTTATAGCCCCGCTAGGGTATGCTGTAATAAATCCGCCACATTTAGCTGAACTGGAATTGCAATTAGAAAAAAAAGCCCAAACATTTATAACAAAAATAGATGAGCATGCCATTGTATCATTGAAGCTCGTACCTAAGACCACAAACGTTACACTTCCCCACACAAACTTGGTCGTAAAGGACATGAACGTTCGCACATCCGACAATTCAATAGAGATCAAAACCGTCTATTTGACAGTTTTTTCAAATAATTTCGAGTTAGATGACAGTATGAAAAGAACCTTAGCCGACTTATTGGGTTTCAAAGCAGGCATGGTTAAATTCAACACCCAAAAAATACCAGGTCAAAAACAAAACAACGAGAGCACCTCTAGAGAAGCGACTGAAACTATATTACAGACCTACGGGTCAACTATCGCACTACTGCTACTGAGCTTTATCTTCTTAGCAACAGTAGGTATATTTCTAGTTATCAAAAGCATCAATAAGCTAAGGTCATCATTAACAGAAGCATCGATAGCCATATCTCAGAAGCTAGAGTCATCGCAGCAAATCATAGATACTCCGGCGTCAAATATCAAAGCTGTCAATGATCCTAACGTAGCTATGTTACCCCAAGGAGAGTCATCTTCTAACTATGCTGGATACTCTAAAGAATCTTTTTTATCGATAATCACAGATTGTTATTGGTCTCAATATGACGAGTATGGAGCGTATATTTGGAAGAAGATGCCAATAACTGTTAAGCAGGAAATCCTTAAAGAGGTATCATTTTTACAGTCTTATACAGCATATCTGGCCACTAAGAGTCCAGCAGATTTAGGGTTGGAGCAACATCCAAGCTACTTGGATCCATTACCATTTCACTTTCTAGACAACTCAGCTGTTACTAAGATTATCCTCGACAACCCTGTTATATTTACAAGAGTCAGCCCTCTTAGACTTGAGAAATTGGATATACCGGCAAATGTTCTAATTGAACTAGACAACAACTCAAGCGACGGTGACATACCCTTAGACAAAGTGCTTAAGATTATAAGCGCGGCTCCCACTTCTGACCCTAGAAACTTGAAGGCCTCTCAGGAAATAAGGCTTCGTAGCATCGAAGATGAGCAAGATCTGCTAGACCGAAGCCCATTTGATCTAGACCTAGCAAGGCGAGTTCGATCACTCGGATGGCTAGTTAGGTTACCAGACGAAAAAGTAATAGAAATCTTAGATAGCTTCTCGGCAAAGCAGCTCGCCAGCGCATGGATCGGTCCAGAAGCTGTATTGAAGCAGTTAGAAGATCGCCTTAGCGAAGGTAAGCGAGATAACCTCAAATCATATTGCGAGAGCACTCAACCTTCTCG
>JANQHA010000592.1 GCA_028282865.1 Oligoflexales bacterium | reverse complement strand
ATAGGTCTTTTCTTGTAAATTTCTATTTCCTGTAAGACATGAGGGTGATGCCCGATCACCGCGTTAGCACCCGAGTCTATCGATAGCCGTGCAAGTTTTTTTTGGTATGGTTTTGCGTAGTTTGACTGCTCTGCTCCCCAGTGATAGCTCACAAAGGTATAGCTGCACTTCGAAGATACCTGTTTGATATAGTTTGCGGTACGCGAGAAGTTTAGGTTTGCGGTTCCAGGTTTATTTTTGGAAGCCCAAAATTCCTCTGGTAGCGTCCTGGAGAATGCGAGTATGCATATAAAACCATCGGCAGTTCCTAACCTAATAGGGTCCGTCGCCGTTTCGATGTTTACTCCAGCACCGGTGAAAGCGATTTTAAGCTTTTTGAGCAGTGATATGGTGCCGAAAAGCCCTTGATAACCGAAATCCATGCTGTGGTTGTTTGCTAGGGTCACCGCTGTTATATGGGCTTTTGGCAATAAGCTAATCGCTGTTTGTGGCATTTTTAACAGGTAGGTTTTGTCAAATTGGTTTGGAAAGAATGCGCTGGTGGCGACCCCCTCTAAGTTGGCGATGTTATAAGTGGATTTGCTAAGGAGCTCCTTTATACCACCAAAAACACTTAAGTTTTCTTCAGAAGTTTGTGTTTTTGTTAAAACATGCTTGGGAATATAGAGGTCCCCGAAAAACTGGATCTTGATCCCAGCTGACACTGTACTAGGCAGTAATATGATTTTGATGCCTATTAGTAGCAGAATCCCTGAAAATTTATCTTTCTTCTTTTGAGCCAAGTTGCTAATTTTACCATCCTGTTTTCATGTAATACATTGTATTACGTGTAGGCCTAACTATGAAGGGCCAATAAAATGCCTTTGGTATGGAGAGATGGCTGAGTGGCCGAAAGCACATCCTTGCTAAGGATGCGACTGGGTAACTGGTCCGAGGGTTCGAATCCCTCTCTCTCCGCCATGTTTTTTTATCATTCCAGATAGTTACAATGAAAACGGCTCTCCTCACACAATGGTGGGTCACCTCCTAATCACTCTTTAAAAACAGGCATTCAATAACCTGAGACGATAATTTCTAAACGACTTATACCCGTA
>JANQHA010000468.1 GCA_028282865.1 Oligoflexales bacterium | reverse complement strand
TTGAGAGGATCTGTTCTTAGTACGAGAGGACCGGAATGGACAAACCACTAGTGTACCAATTGTCGCGCCAGCGGCACCGTTGGGTAGCTATGTTTGCATGGGATAACCGCTGAAAGCATCTAAGTGGGAAGCCCACCTCAAGATTAGATTTCCCTGGCTTAGGCCCTGTAGACCCGTTCAAGACTAGGACGTTGATAGGCTGGAGGTGGAAGTGCGGTAACGTATGGAGCTGACCAGTACTAATCGGTCGTGAGGCTTATTATTTTCGCCGTTATACTCCTTACTTGAGAGCATCAAGTAAGAGTACAACATTGGGTAAAAATAATTTCATGAGTTGAATTTGAAAATCTTATATTGCTGATGCAGTTAGATTTTATCTTTATTATCTTCAGTTGAACAAGACACGCTCTGGCTGTGTTTTTAGCGAGAAGGAAACACCTGTTCCCATACCGAACACAGAAGTTAAGCTTCTCAGCGGCGATGGTACTGCCGAATTATCGGTGGGAGAGTAGCTCGATGCAGCCTTAAAAAATAGAAAGCCCCTTGGAGATTTCCAAGGGGCTTTTTAATTATTTAAACTATTTAATTTTTAGGTATATAACATCGGTTAATACTGATTTAATAATTTTTCTAAGTTCACGTTCGGCTAACCACCGCCCTGGATTTGGGTTGCACCCTATTTGCCAATCAGTGCCATCTCCGTATAAGCTTTCGTTCCCACGTAACCCTAGGTCGAAATTATCTCCAGCAGTTTGCTGCGTGATGATTACATTAACTTTTTCCGGGGACTTGGCACTATTCATTGAGATAAAGCAGGTATTCTCATATTCCGATGGGTGTTTCGCGTTATCTCCCTTTGACCACATATCCAATTGTTTTGTTGTTATTTGAACTCCTGATTTTAGTCCAACTCCAATATATTTACCTTTTTTTGTATCGTAATAGAAAGGTCGGTATGCGAATGCTTCATTCATTGCGAGATTTTTTAAGTTTAGGCTTATATTAATAAGCTTAATAATCTCTAAATCTTTTGAGCCGAATAATTTATTCATTTCTTCGGAATTGATCGGTTCACTATAACTTCTAGTTTTTTTGCAGTCAAAACTCCAAGGAGCATAAGACTCCCCATACATTGTCAACCTAGACTCCTTGCGGCCTACAAAGTGAGCTTGATTAGTGATTCTTATACTGTGTATTCGGCTTCCTAACTTATCCCCGTATTCTGCTCGGACTTTACATGTAAGGTTTCTTCTCTTGTATGTTTTGGTGTGGGATACACCTCCATCAAACTTAAAGCCAGTTGGTTTGATCGATAATCTTGTCCCCTCAAAAAAACTAACTCGATTAATCGATTTTGATTCGGATAGGTGTGAGTCTTCACTACTTCGTGTACGACAAGCAGAAAAATATAGTAAGCAACTGACAATTAATACGATAATCTTCAAGGTTGTAACCTCCATTAAATGCAAGTGATGAACACTTATCGGTATACTAATTGGTAACTTTAATACGCTGAGATCGGTTTTTTATTTGAATAAATTTATTAGAAAATGCGCCTTTTTTCAATTAAGTGTAATTTGCGTAGATGTCTGGTCAGTTATTTTTATTTTCATTGCGTCGGATCTTTTTTGATTTTTATGACTCCTCAAAATCTCTTAAAATAGAAAGCCCTTTGGATATCTCCAAGGGGCTTTCGACGTTTTTGGGCTGAGATTTCTTGTGCGTTATAATTTTCGTGAGGTAAAATAGTAGTATACCTCTCATCGAGAAAGGCACACTCAAACATGGATATTCGATATGCTCTTTCATTATGCGCATTGCCTGTATTATTAGCCAGACCACTCTATGCTAACCAGCCATCGCTTGATGTATGCCAAGTTGTATCCTTGATGTCAGAGAAAAGACTAGTACTTAATCAGATCGAAACTGGTAGTGGATCCTGTGGTTCCGTATGTTTAGCTAATGCAATTCAAATAGGTAGGCACCTAAATAACCTACCCATAGAAGCTTCTGAGAAGGTTCTCCAATCTATTTATGAACGTGCGAAATCTAAGGGGCATAACTTTAGAGTTGGATCAGATATTTTCTCAATGCATCAAGTAGCTCGAAGCCTCAGGTTTAGCGACATGAATATGAAAGTTGAAACTATACATGACTCTCAAGATGCCTCAGCGGATAGAAGTCCAGGGTACAAGGCTATAAACAGAGATATTGGCCTAGCTGAATTAACTATAAACTCTCCACAGCAATTATTACTAGTAGCAGGTCACAGACAAGGTGCAGGTGGGATGCAATCGGGGCATGTTGTTCTTGTGTAT
>JANQHA010000446.1 GCA_028282865.1 Oligoflexales bacterium | reverse complement strand
TTGTACTCCAAAAAACTCTTGGTACCGGATGAACGAGGAAAAAAAGCAACCCTTCCCCATAGCCAAGACTTCTAGATTCAGCGAAATCTGTCGCTCTTATAAAGAGGCTGAAAAGGTGAAAGCCAGAGTTATCTGTGAAATTTTTAGGTGATTCTGTTGTCAGGGTGCTTTCACCCAAGTTCATTATTCCAACACTTCTAATTTCGAATTGAATAATTAGGATTGCTGCTAATATTGCGGTCGATAAGGCGAGAATAGGGATGATTCTTTTAAGTGATAAGCCTCTGACTACTGTCCGATATAAAATAACTGTAAAGAAGAGATTAACGAAAATAAACCTAGTTCCACTCAAAAAGGATGCTGCCAGCCATATTACGTTTGGCAGTATTAACCACCTGGCCCTGCCAGGTTTGTAGCATAAAAGCGAAATGACTGGTGTTAGCTTGGCTAAATGCTCTAGTGGGATAAAAAACGAGTATATATCGCCACTGAGTGACCCTCTCGCTGCCCACTCTGCCTTAGATACCCGACTGAGCAATAACTCTTGAATGACCAGATTAAGGTCTCCTCCCGAGAATATCAGTGGCTTCAGAAAAATTAGAGAAATGGTTAGATACGGTACCCATGTTGGAAGCGGAAGAGCTTTTTCTAGTTCTTCCCAGAACCTATCTAGTAGCGGAATACGAAAAGGCTTAGGGTAGAATTGATGACATATAGACGGAACTTTTAAAATCGATTGGGCGGTTGCTGAAAACGCGACAAATACTATCGAGTACATCCGCCTTTTCTCTTGGTCTATATTGAACGAGAATAGTTTCTCACCCAGTGTATGCTCTAAAAAAATAAACATCCCTAACGAAGCGATGAAAATTGTCCACGGCAGCAGCCAATATCGTTCGTTGTCATATAGTAGATTGGTGAAGAAAGGAATTAATGCTCCCACGAGAGACAGCGCACCACAAAGTCTGAATAAATCTACAGATTCGGTGTTGAGAGAGTAGTTAACAATGTGACCAAACAGTGCCAAAAGGGTAATGATTATTGACCATGAGTAGAGATTTTCAACGTTTTTAGCACTTTTTTCGGTCATATAAGCCTTTGTAAATCGTCCTCTGGTGCGTTAGCGTCGCCTAAAATAGTTGCATTCTATTTCAAATTTTTAAGTGTTTCATGCTCAAAAATAATTTGACCAATGTGCTGCGCGCCAAATTTAGTCAAGTGGTTTCGGTCTTGTGAAATTAACTTTCTGTCGGGTGTAAATATAGGGACCCTGCCGCCTTCATCCGAAATCATACTCAATATATTAACATATATGCTTGGTGGAAACCTTGCGGATGCCTCGTTGTTTTGTAGGATAAATTCTTCTAAAATTTTTGCCTTATAGCTATATCTCTTTTCAGGTGTTAGTAGCATTACAGCATTATTGTTCCACCCAAAGTTTTTTGTTCCTAGGACGACAAATTTTGCAGAGGTGGTCTTGCCTAATGAACCTATCGATTGTTTCAAGCAGTCTGTAATTTCTCTATCAAGTGAGTAGCCAAAGACAATGACTTCACTTCGTATAATTAGCCTATTAAGCCTAGATGAGATCTTGCCTGCAGCAAAACTTTTACATTCAAGGTCAGTATAAGAAATATTATGGTTGCTGAAGTATCCGTTTTCTAGGCCAGCATTGATAAAGTCGCGAGCGTATGAATCTCCGATAATTAATATATTTTTATTTTTAGTTTCATTTGGAAAATCATCATTTAAAAATCTTTTTGCAGCTAAATTGTATAAGTTATTGTACCTAGGACCATAACCGCTTCCCTCATTACTTAGCTCGGGCCATTTATGGTACAGTCCCGATGTTGAATGAAAATACCATCCTAGCGCTGCCAATATTAGTGTGGGTATCGTAATAAATGAAAGAAAAATTTTCGCACTAATATAATTTTTTATCCTGAAAGGTGCTTCAATAAATTTCCAACTAAGGATGCCGATTATTGTGGCGAACAATAGGCCAGCGTAAAGTAGGTGGTCACGAGGCTCTTCTAAGCTAACAATTCTGAGGAAGGCAAGAACAGGCTGATGCCATAGGTAGATGCTGTAGCTTGCTAACCCTAAAATTGTCATTAACCTAATGCAGAGCAACCTGCCAATGTAGGTCTTTTCCCCGCAGAATAGTATTATCAGTGAGGTTCCAGTAATTGGTATCAAGGTTAAATAGCTAGGGTGTGCGGTGTTTTTGTCAAATGTGAATATAAATACCAGAATCAGTATCATTCCTAGAACACTTAGTAACTCGGCAATCTTGGTGCCCTGCTTAAATACTTGTCCCTTTGAGATGATAGATAGTATTGATCCAATTCCAAGTTCCCAAGCTCTAGAGAATATTAAAAAAAATGTGGCTTCCGGGTAGCGCGAGACTGACCATTGGCAGTATGAAAAACTTAAAATGGTGAGCGCAATAATAGAGAAAGACATAAAGTTCTTTTTTTTGACTTTATGCATCAATATTAGGAGAATTGGCGCAATGATATAGTACTGTTCCTCAATTCCTAGGCTCCAAGTGTGTGCTAGTGGCTTAAAGTCAACAGCTAAAGCGAAGTACCCGGATGTAAGCCATAAGAGGATGTTGTTGCTAAAGAATATGGTTGCTATGACTGATTGGCCATAATTCTCTAAGTCATCTGGTAACATCAGTAAATATGCTATGGGTGTAACAACTAACATCATAATGGTTATTGCTGGTAGGATCCTACGTGCCCGTCGTTCATAGAAGTTTCTAAATGAAAAACTACTATCTTTTAGATCGGATAAGATGATCGAAGTTACTAGATAACCGCTGATTACAAAGAAGATATCGACTCCGATATAACCACCTTTTAAAAATTGATTATCTACATGAAATAGCAGTACTGGCAGTAGCGCAACCGCTCGAAGTCCATCAATTTCCCTGCGATATTTCATACAGTAGTCTCGTGATTTACGACTTGCTCGCATAAGGTGACTATTTTTCTACAGATTTGCTCAGCAGAAAGACTGTTTTTAGCTATGTTTTTACCTAGATCTATGCAACGTTGTAGGTTCTCTGGGTCATTGTAGGCGGCTTCTATCGATGTTACGATATCCTTAGGTTTTAGCGGATCAAAGTAGAAGGCAGCGTCTTCACATACGACACGGGCAAAGTCTAGGTCAGAAGTGAAAACTGGAATGCCATAGTGCATGGATTCGATATATATACCAGAATAAGACTCCAGCACAGTCGGTAGAATGCTACCATCCACGTGCTGATAGAGACTTCCAACGCTATTTACCGGCACAGTGTTTAAATTTACGAGAATATCTTGCAAATGGTATTTGGTAATATTGTGTAATATGCTAGATACTGCAGGGTGGTCGGCCTCGTTTATGGTGGTGAAGATCACAATGTCTAGGTTTTGATCCTTAATTATTTTTGCCGCATCGACGAGTACTTCGATATTTTTATGTGGGTAATAACGACTTAGGCATAATAATTTCTTCTTATTTTTGCCAACTCGGTTCAAGGCTTCTGTGATATGCTCTGGGAGATCATCGTAGGTATGAGATATATTTACGACATTTGGAACGATAGATATTTTTTTTGTGTAGTTGTAAAATTTTCTTAAACGGTTTTCTGCTACTGTTGTCTGCGCAATAATATGGGTAGCGTACTTAATTCTTCTTTGAAAAAACCAACGCTTTGCCTTTTCAATAAGCTTTGATTTTATAGGCATAAGGTCCCATATATATTGGTCATCATATATACCGTATGGCCACGCGTATAGAATGATTTGATCGATTGAACCTGGCTGGGGCATGAAGCCAAGGTTCAAAATGATATCTGGTCTATTTGATGAGTAAATAAATTTAACAACAAAAAAGTCCACAAATACTCTCAATAAGGTTCCGCTAAGAATTTTTGGCAAAGTGATTATGTCAATTTTATTACTTTTAAAATCTTCGTAGCCATATCCAGAGAAACATAAAAGTGTAAATTTATGATCGAAATCTCCTGAGTTAATTTCTCGAAGGATGTTAAAGCTGAGCGTTCTTCCTCCAGCAACTTTTGTCCCTAATGCATTGATAGCTATCTTCATATAGGAGACTCCTTACTGATTAAGCCTGGTTTTGAAGGTAATACGCAATACAAATATATCGATGACAGTATCAAGACAGAAAAAGATGTTGCCAGTAGGCCACCGGTCCTT
>JANQHA010000393.1 GCA_028282865.1 Oligoflexales bacterium | reverse complement strand
CACTTAGTCGAGGCAACTTTGATCCGTGGGACTAAGACCGTCAAGACTTACCCAGAGTTTCGCAAATTATATTATGGCAATAGCGATCAAGGCTCAGGTCTACGAACCATCAAAGTTGACTTGATGATCGGTCAAGATGATCGCTTCAAAAACCCGAAAGATTTTGGCCGAAAGGTGTTTAATCACGACGCGAAATTATTTGAGGGGATGAGTATTGACGATGAACAGGTTTTTAAACTGGTTAGATCTAGTGAGAACTATCGACGCTTTAGGTACGATACCGATTTATTTCGTGCTTATATAAATATCTATTATGTTGATACCGAGCACTCTAGGTTTGATGAAGTTGCTGCTCGTGGATTGCAGCGTTCCGATATATTTATTTATGCTGGTCATTCTTCAGAGGGCTACTATTTCGACCTAAAACGCTTGTATGAAGAGGGGCAAGAGGCCCTGCCAAAAGATATGTATCAAATTATGTTTTTTAATGGCTGCACTACTTCTTCCTATTATAACGATAATTATTTTAATGCTAAAAAGTCTAAAAAGGATAAACGTGGTACTAAATATCTAGATTTAGTTACAAATGCTATTGGTGCGCCGTTTTTATTAGAAGGTAACGATTCAAGAGCTCTGACTTCAGAGTTCATTTTGATTTCTAACCTACTCGGTTTAGATCCCTCGGGAAAGGTACTAGATGAACTTCCCTCATGGCAGGTTATATTGGGGCAGATTACTGCCAATGCTACTTTTGATTTTACCGCTTTGACTAGTGTGCAAGGTGATGAAGACAATCCCAAAAGGCTAGCCCGAGACCTAAAGGTGCCTGTGCCGCTATAAGTGGATAATTTTGTCATGCTTAAAGAACTCAGAACGTATCGCGTACTTTAAGTCGATTGTCTTAAATGGTTTGTTAATAATTCTGGCAATGAGCGGTAAATCCTCGAAATCTATTGACTCAAATGCAGATGCCCAAATTAGCATGATTTCAAACTTCTCTACCAAATCAGTTAGGGTCTTACCATTTTTTAGCTTGCTTACATCGGCGATAATCAGCTCTGGAGGGTTAGTCGCAATCTCTTTCATAGCTTCATCTGTCGAATTTGCGACTCTGACGCTGAACTTTTGGTCTTGAACGAACTCTTTAAAGTAGTCCTCAACTCCACGTCGATCATCAACTACTAGAACGCTAGGTTTTTCGTCCATCGTACTTCCTCTCGATATGCAGTTTTATTTTAATCGAAATAAGTGGGAAGATCTTTGGTCGTATTAGCAAATTCTTTCGCTTAGGCCACAGCTTTTAGGTGGTTACTGCGATCGCTGTCGTCGTGAGTCTTAGGTATAAATAACCTAATTTGAAACGTCCGGTGCAATTTGGTCGCTGAAAGCGAGGTAACGGGCTGCTAGCATCTTTAATTCGCGATGTCAGGGCGAATCTGGTGGGCGTTAGGAGCCCGGTGGGGATGGCAAATACTTCACTAAATACGCTATAATTAGTAGTAGGAATTCATGAACAAACTAATTTCGGGAGTTACCATGACGTGGTCTAGTATAATATTGCGGTGTGCATTATCAGGAACGATGTTTTTTGCTGCGTTTGGGTGTGGTAAGTCTAAAAAGAGTAAAGGCGTAGCGCCGGCACCAGAGGGGAAAATTCAGGCACAATTCTCCTTATCCGCTGCTAAATACCAAATACCCAAAAGGCTCATCATTGCAGCTGGTTTTGTCGAATCAAATCTGTCGCCTTATATGTCTACCGTACCTTATTTTAGTATAGGCGGTGAGGGGGGCGCCAAAGACTTAGGCTTCCATCTGACTGAATCTGCATTTGGGGTAAGTCGTTCGGAACTAGGCCTGACAGGTGATGGCGCTGATCTGCTTGAAAATCAGATTGACGCCTACGCATCGTGGCTGCGCAAGAAGATTGATGAATCTGACTCTGAACTGCCAGCCAACGCTGGATCAACAACCGAAAAATTTCGTTGGATATGGGAAATGTCTAAGTTCCACCGTCAGGGAGAGGAGCTCAAGAGAAATATTAGAATTCTCTGGTCTAAGAGTATGATTCAGGTTCTTAACGAAGGTGCTACTTGGCAGGATCCAGACAATGGAGAACTCTTAGAGCTAAAGCCCGAAGGCGCTAAGATTTCTGAAAGCCAGTTTCCTCCAGAAGGCCGTGCTCTGTTTAAAATTACCGACGACATTTCCGATATTTCGAATGCCAGACGCTTTGAGCTTACTAGTGAGAGTGTCGATATTTTAAGAAACAACCCAAGAAAAATAAAAGTTATTCACTGCCCATTGGGTTTATCGGCATGTTTGGAGCTGCAAGATACTACGGTCGAATCTTCGGTAAAACTGGGCGCTCATTATGTAATCCCGCAAGATAAGGTGTTGGTGAAAAGAGCTTTGCAGATCAAAGATCACGAGCGTCGGGTTAAAATCACTGCTGCTGATGGTAGTATAACTGCTGTTAAAGATGCGATTGTGATTATGTTGGTTGGAAACTCCGGGCGTTATGTAGATGGCCGGCGTATCGATGCCAATCCGACTTGGTTTACTCCCTATCAGCTTCGAAGCTTGGCGGCTGTGATCAGTGGAGTTTGTAAAGTGCTGTCACAGAATGACGACCGCATCGATTATAAAAGGTGCATCACTCCAGAGGACGCTGACGGAGTCGACTTCCATCATCAAAGCACCCGTAGTACCTATCGTTGGGGGGACATTCCCGATTACGATAAGTCCATCTTTTGGGGGTATCTGAAAACTAACGAAAGTAATATCAGCGGCGAAGCTACGCTGAAGTTTGCTGGCGATCGTCGTCGCTATAGTGCTGGGGAAGTGATTCGCATGAATACGAATTTTGTGCCGGGAGTTAAGTGGCTTCGTCTGCAACGTGCCGTTCGGTGTGACGATGGCAAACTAGTTTGGGATACTATGAGAACTGACCCCATAAGAAGCCGCGATTCTTGGCCCTTGGAAGTATCAATTTGGGATGCCGGGCCTAATAGCAATGGTCGTCAGTTTGTCCGAGTATTAGTTTACGGCGCTAAAAATGAACTTATGGGCTGGGCGGTAGACCACTTATTCCTATCAAAGTATGATGAGGGTTTTAATCCACCGTCTGAAGCATGTTTTTTTAATGATTAAAAGCGAGTTATGGCCATAGTAGATAGCGATTTTGTTCGGGGAGATCTCTTGGGTCGACCCCATTTCGCAAACCACGCTTCTCTTCGAGATTTAGATCATAGTGGCTGACAAACGTCGCGTTACCATCTTCATCTTCGATTTGGATAGTATTTGGGTGCCTGGGATTGATGCCTTTTATCGTAAATTCTTCGCCTTCAAGATAATCGTCATTTTTTTTTCTGGTAAGCTGAACGACATCTGTTGGGAGCATATCGTGTAGTTTAGGTGGCGGTCGTCTACGTATTTTATGGGTTTCACCGTCTTTACGGTAAGTGACCGTATAAGGTTTTCTCGAGAATTGAATTGGCGAAGTCACAGTCTTATATTTCCCTAAACAAAACTTAGGCTTACATTGATAACTAGTTTTATTAATTGCAAAACTTAGTTTATCAAAAGCTAAACTAATCTATTTCTATTCTCGGTGAAATAGCTGAAAAACATAAGAAATTAAGATTTTAAACCTTTAATATCAATGTGTTATGATTATTAAATGATCTCTCTACCTGCTATATACCCAGTGCTTCGGGTGTTACAGCCGCAGGTACGATTCCCAGCAGATTCAAACATAGTTCCGCAGGATATGCATTGACGTACCTTGATCTTAATGGGAGATAAGTTAGCAAGCCTTCGGGCATGGTTTTTAAGCTCAATATCTTTTACAACGGAGGGAGGTAATCGTTTGACTTTGTTTGGTCTAAAATCAGTGCTGAATTCGATGCTCATAAAATTGGTCCTATAGCGTTTGAGAAAGCTTTTAACTATAATATGAATTGCATGCGAAGTCTTGCATAAGTTCAGGTCTTTGTCAAGTATTATTATTAAATTTTGTAGTGTTATTTTATGAAATATCAAAAAAACATCATCTTTTTAATAGTTTCTATATGGTTTGGTCAGATATCCTGCGTACATTCTGAGCAGCCTAGCGTTCCGTCTGATACCGTTTTAGAGACGAAAAAACCAATAGCGGTATCAGAACTACCTCAAAAATACCGCATTCCATACGCGGAATTTGTGAGCGAGGAAACCATTAAGGTGTTTCCGCATCTGCAGCACTACAAAGGTTACGGCCTTCTAGGCAACCGGGAGTTTCACCTGGTTCTAAAGCCGGTATCTAGCGAACCCGAGGTTTCGGAGCTCAAGTTTGCTCAGAAACTTTTTGTTTTTAGCCTAGGGCGCTGGACCGACCAGAGTCAACTAGGGCGCTTAAGCATCGGTTTCAAGATCGGCTCTAGTAATCTACCAGTTGCTCTTACCGCTATAAACCCGACTATTTTTTCAGATCGAAAGGCAGCGCAGGCTGAACTTATGATCAAAGTGGCTGGAGCTAAGCATCAACCTAAGGTCTATCTGAATGTGTCTGATAAAGGCGCAGGTTTCTACCTGACAGTTGACGCCAAGCCATTAGCTACGAGCGCCCAAACCCGCGGGTTATTGTCAGTTTCTCTCAATATAGAGAAAGATGGTGGTGCTACAACAGCTGATAGGTTTTCTGCGATGTTTTTTGGGGGAGAGAATTTTATCTCAGTCGTTTCAGAGTCTGAGGTTCAGGTTACTAAGTTGTCGGACCGGCTTTCTGTGAGTCGTCAAGTCTTCAAAGAAACGCCGTGAAACGGGTTAAAGGTGAGCCTGGGTACGACTGCAGCTACTAGGCATTTGCTTGACACAAGTGCGTTGCAAAAGTGTGCCTCTTTTAAACTGACAGGAAGTGCTTTAGATAAAACCAAATCTCTAGATGAATGTTTAAACAACTCCCCACGGGGTACAATGGTAATAGATCTAAAGTCTTCTGAAGATAATCCTAAACATTTAAATAACAGAAAATTTGCTGTGTACCGACACGGTAGCAAGATACCCGTGAGCTTTTTTAGTGTTGTCGGTGGGCGGTCGGTGCCGGTTTGGCTGCCAGTCGATGAGAGCTTTTATATTACCGACTTGGTAACAGGAGAAACTTGGGGAAATAAAACTCCTGTTCGGTTGGGTGATAGTGCGGTTGAAACGATTCAATTAAATTCCCGCGAGTTGGTCGAGGCTGTGATTGGGTCTGATGTAAACCAATCTTCGGCCTTTTTGGACATCCGCTCTGCTCAACCAGAACTCGGGCAAATCAATTTAAATCGATCGGTCGTTTTTTTGAGTGAGGGAATACAGGTAAATGATGATTGGTTTGCAGTTAAATCTTGGCCTCTAAAGTTTCGCGTTCACCCAGGAGCTTATACTTTGAAATTTTTTGTTGGTGGCTACTCCGATATCGTGTGTGAAACCACAATCACCATTACATCTGACAAGAAGAATGAGTTTAAGTGTCCTTTTGTTGAAGCGAAAAAAATACTGCCGGATACTTTGAATGTATTTAGTAGCCTTTCTTCCACTAAACCGGTTCACCCACAGCGTTATTTTAATCGGAGCTTAGGTATCTCTTTATGGGTACTTCCAAGCAATAGTGTTAATGAGAAAATAAATCACAGCGTGTTTCAAACCGGCTCTAAAGATATATCTTTGTTTGATCAGGTCGAAGCCGTAAGGAAATTGGATCCCGATGCGTTTATTGAGCTCGATTGTCCAGAAGAGTATATCTCTAAGAGTAGCTACTTGGATTTAGTAAAGAAAGTTAAGCCGGATGCGTTGAGGCTATATAATTGTGACCGGAGCGATGAACTACAACAGTATTTAAGCAGTCGATGGAAACCCAAGACTGATGGAGCGTTTCCGTTGATCACCCCGGTAGCAGATTACTCGGAAGCAGCTCCATATTATTTGTCAAAGATGAGTTTTGATCGTTCTATAATGATTTTTAAGGAATATTTTGCAGAGTTAAAGAGCGGAAATTTTGATGTTTTTTCTGGGGTTGAGCTGGCTATGAGCGAAATCCAGAGAAAGCGCGGTAGTAAATTAGACCAAATTTCTTTAAAACTTAACCTGAGGCAGCATGAAGGTGTGCATGCACATACTATCAAAGTATATGGGTTGGGTGGTTTCATTTATAAAAAGAATTTAGTTTTAAATAAGGGACCGGAGCACCAGGTTAAGCTTAGGTTTTCGATGCCAGCAAAAAATAGGTTTGCTCGGGTAGAGGTATGGGGTAAGTCAGGGCGTAGCACGGAGCGACACCCTAGTATTTTAGGTGCTACTAGGTTTGTGGATTTAAGTGAAGGTAATAAATAGAATGGATAGATCACCGGTAGAGCTGATTAGAAAAAAACGTGATGGCTTAAAATTGGATCAAGGTGAGATTAATTCTTTCTTTAACTCCTATTTGACAGGAAGTGTTGCCGACTACCAAATGAGCGCGATGCTGATGGCGGTGTGGTTACGTGGTATGAGTTTTGAGGAGACTGCGTGTCTTACCAAAATAATGCAAAACTCTGGGCATACTCTTGGTTGGGATGTCGACAGGTCCCTTATAGTGGATAAGCATAGTACCGGAGGTGTCGGTGATAAGACCTCGCTAATTCTGCTGCCATTATGCTGCTTAGAAGGGCTGTTGGTTCCTATGATTTCTGGTAGGGGGCTTGGTCATACTGGTGGAACGTTAGATAAACTTCAAGCTATCCCAGGAATGCAAGTGAGAATATCCGAAGATGATGCTCGCGCTACAATCAGCAAGTATGGAGGCGCATTTATGGGCCAGACTGAAGATCTCGCCCCTCTAGATCGTCGACTTTACGCACTCAGAGATGTTACTGGCACCGTCGAGTCTGTTCCTTTAATAACTGCTTCAATTCTGTCAAAAAAGCTTGCCGAAGGAATCGGTGGGTTGGTTATGGACGTTAAGTATGGAAGTGGTGCATTTATGAGTAGCTTAAGCGATGCAAAACAGCTTGCGATTTCATTGGTAAATGTTGCCAAGGAATGCGGTTTGAATGTCCAAGGCCTGATTACTGATATGAACTCTCCACTAGGTGAGTCTGCGGGTAATATGCTCGAAGTTATTGAGTGCATTGATATTTTAAAGGGGGGGGGTCCTCAGGATACTCGCGACCTTTCACTTGAGTTAAGTTCCGAAATGGTTCGGATGGCTAAGCCATCTGAAAGCCTCGATACAATAAAAAAACGGCTACAAGGCTATCTCACGTCAGGTGCGGCTTTTGAAAGGTTTTGCCAAATTGTCGATGCTCAAAGTGGCGATGTTAGTTTTTTGGAACAACCCGAAAAGTTTAAAAAAGCTGGCCTCACCGAAGCAGTGCTGGCACCCAAGAGTGGCTATATATCCGAGATTGATGTTAGAAAGCTTGGCATGGCTGTGGTGGAGCTTGGTGGCGGACGTAAACTTGTCGATGACGCGATTGATTATAGTGTTGGGCTAACTGGATTAAGTCGAGCTGGAAAAAAAATAAACGCTGGTGATGAACTGGCAGTGATTCACGCTAACGACCAAAGTAGGCTAAAGATAGCAACGGAGATGGTAACCGGGGCTTATAATATTTCCGATACTTGTGAACAGCAGCCTCTGGTCGCAGAGAGGATTGTTTGATGTCCGAGTTAATAAAACGGTTAGATGAAAGCGCGTCCTTTCTAAGATCGGCTTTTGGAGATGGTTCTTCGATAGACTGTTTAGTCGTGCTTGGATCGGGGTTTAAGGAGTTTGTAAGCAGTGTGACTATTTCTAAAGAAGTCTCTTTCAATGAAGTGCCGCATTTTTGTAGCCCAAAAGTTGCCGGGCATGGCTCAAGTGTAGCGGTCGCGGAGGTTGATGGGCGCCAAGTTATGATCTATACCGGTCGGGTTCATATGTACGAAGGTTATAGTGCCGACCAGGTATGCTTTCCTATACGCACCGCGATTCGTTATGGAGTTCGAAATGTGCTGGTGACCAATGCCGCTGGAGGGCTTCACACTGGGGTGAAGCCTGGAGACATTCTGGTTTTACAAGATCAAATTAATCTAACCGGCGACAACTGCTTGCGAGGAAATGGTTCGCTGCTTGGTCCTCAGTTTGTCGATATGATTGACTGCTTTGACGCTAAATGGCGAGAGGTTTTGATTGCTAAAAGTTGTTTGAAGTCCGGGGTGTATGTTGGTCTTATGGGGCCTACGTACGAAACGCCAGCGGAAACCAAGTTCTACGGCCAATCTGGTGCCGATGTTGTTGGAATGAGCACAGTTCAAGAAGTGATCGCAGCTAGGCAGATGGGTGCTTCGGTTGCTGGACTTAGCTTTGTAACTAACTTGGCTGGCGGCCTGAGCAGTGAAGTCAACCACCAAGAGGTCATCGAAATTGGTAAACAAAGGGCTCCTCAACTACTTGAGGCACTGCGGACCGCGATTGATGCTGCGCCACGAGATCTTTAAAAATATTTGTTAAAACTGTTAATTTCTAATGAGGTAATGCATGACTGGTCGTAAAGAATTAAATTACAAACCTCTTTTTAATGAACAAGATCTAAAAAAGCGTGTTAGTGAGCTCGGTAAGGAGATCTCTGACCAGTACCAAGGCGAGGAGCTTATTTGCGTTGGCGTTCTCAAGGGTTCCGTCGTTTTTATGGCAGATTTGGTACGAGCAATCACCGTCCCGCTGCAGATGGAGTTTATTGGGGTTAAGAGTTACGATGGAACCAGCTCCACGGGCCACGTTCAAATTACCACCGACCTGACCGCGGATATTAAGGGTAAAAATGTTCTTATCATCGAGGATATTGTTGATACTGGGATGACCCTTGATTATCTAATCAATTTGCTGAAGGTACGAGGACCTAAAAGCCTTAGAATCTGCGCGCTTTTATCTAAACCCGATGCTCACATTATGAAAAACGATGTTGATTACGTTGGCTACGAAATCTCTAAAGAGTTTGTAGTCGGGTATGGGCTAGATCTAGATGGCGACTTCCGTCAGCTTCCTTACGTAGCACAAGTAATGGAATAACATCGCGCAAGTTAATAAATCCCCATATGAGGTTCAAATATAATCACTGATGACCTTTATGAAAAATAGTGAAGCGCTCCCTAAACTTATCTGGGTGTTGATTATTGGGTCTGGCGTCACTCGTGGCGCCTTTTTTATGGCATTTCCTTTTCTGGCGGTGCATCTGAGCAAAAACCTTGGTGTTGACATCACTACTATCGGTTGGGTTCTGGGTGCTGGCCCCTTGATGGGAGCTGTCATCGGATTTTATGGATCATACTTATCAGATGTTTTTGGACGGCGTACTATTTTGATCACATCAATGATTACTTGGGGCTTGGTTTTAATTGGATTCTCGCTGGCTTCTAGTATTTGGGTGTTTGTCCTGTTAAATGGACTCAATGGTGTTTTGAGAGGAATAGTTGAGCCAATTATTCAGGCGGTTATTTCGGACTACACCCACGGAAGCGCAAAAATTGATGCCTATCATTATCGTTACTATGCAATAAATATTGGCGCTACCGTTGGACCAGTAGTTGGGGCTTGGATCGTTTTAGATTTTCCTGCGTTGGGTTTTTCATTAGCAGGAGTTCTTCTCGTGATTTTTGCGGTTATTATATCTCTAATGTATGACGAGTCTTCAAGGACTATTGAGCCTAGCGAACCTACCCCTGGATTTATCAAGGTTATGGGAATTCTGTTCCACGATGAGTCTCTAAGGTATCTTATTTTGGCCGCTATTCTATGCGCGATAGCGTATGCACAGATGGAGTCTACTTTGCCACTAGTTTTAAATAATTTGTTTGGTGATAGAGGGATTTATGTTTTTGGTTGGATCACTGCGGTAAATGGATTGACGATTGTTTTCTTTCAACTACCGATCACTAAGTTGACCAAGAAATTTCCCGTGACAAAAACTGTTGCGGCGAGCTGTGTCGTCTTTGGTCTTGGATTTGCTGGGTTTGGCCTCTCCTCTAATTATGTTTGGGGGTACTTTGTCTCAATGTTTATTTTAGCACTGGGAGAGATTTTAGTGTTTTCAAATGGCTATATCCTCATAGACAGGTTGGCTCCAGAAAATATAAAAGGAACTTACCATAGTGCTGCGAATTTATTCACGGTTGGTTTAGCAATTGGTCCTCCGCTAGGAGCGTGGCTTCTGAAGAAGACCGATCAAATGTGGCTATTTTTTGCTGCTGCGTTTCTTTTGATGCTATGTAGCTTGCTTTACCTAGCAAGTGACCCACAGAATGTTAAGAAGAGCAGCTGATTGATAGATTTGATGCCCAATTAGGGGTTTTGCCAGCAAGGTTATGATGTTTGGTGTGTCGATCGAATGGGCTTTGTAATACTTCCCTGACTTCTGAAAGGTAGTGGTAGTCTCTATCTTTCGCGACTCGTTCGATAACTGTTTGCGCGACCCAGTTTTTCAAAATAAATTTAGGATTGATGGACTTCATGACCTGTTTGGAATTCTGATTGGTACGCTCCTGAATTTTTTTAATCGATGTTTTTAAGGTAGGGTAGTCTTTCGAAAATTCATCATGGGCTAATTCATAGAGAAAGCGATTTAAATCGACCTCACCATCGCACCGATCTAGTGTCTCCTGAATGATCTTAATAGAGTCTCGGTCATTTGCCATCCCAAAGCGGCGAGTCATAAGGCTCCAATACTCTTCTGAGTATACCCGGTCAAATGTCTGTTCGAGAATTTTCAGTAAATAGTCGTAGTCGGCCATTTCTTTTAGGCTAAATGCTAATGCCATCAAATTCCATTTAGCTACTGCAGGCTGATTACGGAAGCTGTATCGTCCTTGGTAGTCGGAGTGATTACAGACAAAGTCAGGGTCATAGTTCTCTAAAAAGCCGTAAGGGCCGTAATCGATAGTTAATCCTAGGATTGACATATTATCGGTATTCATCACTCCGTGGCAAAAGCCGTATGCCATCCACTTTGCAACCAATCTAGCAGTCCGGGAAATAACACTTGTGTAAAAACTATCGATGCTGGAGTCGTTGAGAATTTCCGGATAGTAATGTTCTATAACAAAGTCTAGCAGTTTTTTTGCCGCGCCAGTTTTTTGTTCTGAGGCAAAGTACTCAAAAGTG
>JANQHA010000377.1 GCA_028282865.1 Oligoflexales bacterium | reverse complement strand
AGTACATGAAACCGCTAAGTAGCCTAGCCCGATTAGTGTTGAAAGTTTTTTTCCTCTAAACATATTTAATTCCTCCAGCCTAAATGGCTATGAATTAGTGTGCTAGCGTTGCAACCGCTGGCTCGATTTTTATTTTATGCACCATATACTTCGGGTCTGCTGACTGTTCTAAAACCTCTGGATGTTGGTTCGGCGCTAGCTCGACCATCTTATCGTAGGTTTTTCTGGTCCAGGCAGTGAATGTTTCTACCTCTTTAGACCTTTTAAATGCAGTTTCATAAAATTTGTATGCCTCTTCTTTAAGTGGGAACGCTAGCTTATCGATCGTCGACTTAAACTGCGTGATCGCCACTTGAGATGACCCCTTAGGAGCTGGCAGATTAAATAGATTTTCTGCAAAGTTCTCGTGAGATTGGCCTAGCCTAAATAGCGATGCCACCGAATACTCTGGGCTACCAATATCAAGGACTTCACCATATTTTTTTGCTAGATTTACTAGTTTTGCCTGCTTAGCTTGAATTCTTGCCTCGATACTTTTACCACCTTTAGATACATCTGTTCTCTGGTAGGAGAGGTATATAGGCTCGATTTCTTTAAAAATTAGCTCGGAAACTAACCTTCTAGCTTCAAGAGCGGTAGGGCTGTTTTTTCTTTTGAGCTTTCTCTTAATTGAGTAGAGCTTACTTCTTCCTTTCTTTTTGCTGATGTGATGGTAAGTCAATAACGCTATTTTAGCGTCAGCATAGTATCTGTCATCTGGGTTTGAAGATTTTTTTGAAAATGCTTCAAACGACTTGATCGATGATTTGTACTGCTTAGACTGTTCTTCTAATTTTGCGACTTCTAGTTGAACAGAGTTATGAATCTTATTTCTTGGGTAAAGCTTGACGTACCTTTTAAAAAGATTTTTTGCTTTGGATACTTGATTCAAACCTTTGTAAAGCGTCGCTGCATTGTATAAGGACTTAGATGCCAGTTTGTTTCTCGGATAAGTATATGCGAACCTCTTATAATAAGAAGCAGCGTTATCAAACTGGGCGAGGGCCTCGTAAGTCTGTGCTATGTTTAATATGGCCTCTCTAATCTTCGATGTTTTTGGATACTTTTCTACAATAAGTTTGTTTGCAGCTAGGGCGTCCTCTAACATCGCGGCTTTAAAGAAGTTATTTCCTGCGTTAAATAGGGCGTTTCCAGCGCTTTTCTTGTCCCAAGAAAACTCCTTTTGATAGGCCATAAATGCTCGCCCTGCCTCTGCTGGCTTATTAGCCTTTTCTAGATCGAGGGCTTTGCTGTACAGAGCTGTCCTAAGTGTGCCTACTAAGTAGGTCGTTAGCTTCTTGTTTTTGACTTTCTTATCTTTAATATACTGCCTTGAGAGGGCGATAGACTTATCCCAATCTTTTTTGCCTATGTGATAGCCTACGATAATTCGAACACTCGCCTTGGCCTGTGTTGTCTTTGGAAGCTCTTTAACTAATTTCTCAAAGCCGGCTAAAGCGATATCGTAGTGTCCATAGGAAAAATAGGTCTCTGCGATAGTGTACCGCATCGGATAGCCCTTCTTCTCTTTTGGTAGTAGCTTAACGTAGGTTTCTAGGGCGTTTAGCAGCTTCTTCTTGTTTTCTGGAAGAGCAATTTTTTCAGGTACTTGACCAGCTGGTGGCAGCTTTGCATACTTTGTCTTTTGATCTAGTTTATTTAGCGCTATGACGGCATTTAGGGCCGCATCTTTAAGGTGCTTACCTTTCTTGGGCTTAGCATTAGCGACCGCTAAGTAGTTTTGAGCGGCAGTTTCGTATTTCTTAAACTCGAACATAATGTCAGCAAAGTAAAATCTGATATCGTAAGCATTTTTATTGTTTGGAAACGAGGCTAAATAGACTGAATAGAGCTGTGATGCAGCTACTAACCTGTTTCTGTTTTTACTCTTTTGACCCCTGCTGTGATATAGAGCTCCATAGCGATGAAGATTAGCCTCTACGATACTCTTTGCTGATGCAAGTAGCTCGGGTTTGCCTTTGTGCTTTCTTATCCAAGGGCTGTTTGTGACAAAAAGCTCATCCATTTTCTTTAGGGTTGCAACTGCTTTGTCGATCCTACCCATTTTGTCGTATAAACGAACGAGTTTTTCATAAGTCTGAGGGTTTTCTTCTCTGTTCGAATCTTCGTTTACCAGACGGCTATAGACGACTACAGCTTTTGCATTTCTACCCTGATCACTGTAGATAGACCCAAGTTTATCTAGCAGCTTATAAAATGAATTCTTCTCACCGATTGTCTTAAAGTAAGCCCAAGCATGCTTGGTATCTTCTGTCTCTGACCATACCATGATGAGGTCATTTAATGCCTCTTGCTTTAAATGAAGCCGACCAGACCTAGTTTGCTTGTCTTTATCTTCTAGTCGAATCACTAACTTAAATGACGTGATTGATTTTTGGATATTAGTCTTGGCTTCTTTGTTGTTTTTAGGGGTTGAGTTAAAATAGGCCCAACCTAGCTTATATACTGCATATGGATAAGCGTTGTGATTTTTGTACTTAAGAGCCTTTTTATAATTTTGAACTGCTTTCGCCATTTTATGCTGCTCAAAATAGTAATCAGCAATGGCTAGATATGAGTCTGCTACTAGAGGAGACTTACGGTGGTTTTTGACTAACTGTTCAAAGTAAACGATTGAACTATCGCTACCCATACGAGCCAGCGTTTTACCAAGAGCGTATAACGCTGCAGCAGTACGCCTGTGCCGCGGAAACTCTCTAACTAACTTTCGAAATGAATTAGCCGCTTTAGCCAGGTATCTTTGGGAATTTTTGTGAGATAACTTTGGCTCTTTACCCTTCTTGTTTTTGGCCAGCCACTTGTCGTATTTTTTACTAAAGTCTGAAATCTCTTGATCTCTAAGATAGTCATGTCTTTCGGCATAGAGTTCGCCCATCCGCAGTCTAAGCTCGAACTTTCTATTGCCTTTGATCTTTTTCTCTTTGAGAAGGCTAGAGATCGAATTAATGGTTTTGACCCTAAGCTCATCCGCTCGTTTTCGATCCTCAGCGCTGATGTTCTTGTTCGCTGTGGAATAATACTCTTCCTGCGAAGGCGCTTTGTACTTCTGATGCCTTTTAACCTTTGCCGACAATACCTCACTATTTCCAAATACTAGCAAGAACATGGCCGCTCGTATCAAGTGGTTGGTTAGTGATGTTTTAAACATTTCAGACTCCTCTAAAATAGTCTTATGTATTATTAATGCGTTTTACACATGGGCTGGATGTTGTAGATGTAGAAACCTATCTCATCCCACCAGAATTCATTCAATCCGTTGTTTCCCCAAGCTTGGTTATCCTTTCCCCAGCCGGTGATCTTCTGTCTTTTACTTACTTTATCTAACTTTGAAGATGCATGGAGCTCCCTACCCAATAACTGCTCTTTCTCGCTCATGAGAAGCTCTACATATAGAAACTGAGACTGCTCGTATAGCCGCTCATATTGCCTTTTGAGACCCTTAAGTTCGACGATAAATTGGCTGCCGATTTGCTTTTTCAGAGACTTCATGTAGCCTCTAACCAACTGCTCAGCACGGAGGTTTTTCTTGGTATTAAATACCCCTTTTGCCTCGATGCTATCTAATTCATCGACCAGAGCCGCATACTGCTGCCTCAACAGAGTCATACTTTCTGTAGAAGAAGCAGATTCTAATACGTTTTTAGGTATACCTAGCGAGGAGCTAGAGACTCCAAGAGCATAGTTCTCGAATAATTGATAAGCTGTTTCTGGCCTTAACCTCTTGCGATCAAGGAATTCTGATAGTGACTCTACTGCTTCTGCATGCCGGTCTGTAAAATCGGCTAAGGCTGTGCGACTGTCTTCGTAGCGACACATCCAGTAGTAAGTGATAGCTCGTAGAACCGATGCCTCTGGATTGAATACCTTCTCAAAGAACGGGCTTTCAACTCCGTGCAATGCCCCTAGTGTATGGTTAGGATAACCGGCCATGAAGAAAGCCCACGATTGCTCAAATAGTGCATCGTAAAATAGCGAGCTGTCTCTATCTACAGATCGGTAGAATCTGATGGCATTTTTAAATTTTCCTTGCTGATAAAATATCCGCGCCAATGCAATCTTCGCGTAATTACTAAGGCTTTTTCGGTCTGCATCAGAGATTGGCGCTAGTGTTTGACTTACAGAGTTTAACATAGTTTTGAATGCTAGAGCAGAGTTCTTAAGATCATCCTTTTTAAAGTAAATACTTCCGATTTGATGGCGAGCTGACAAGAAATGATGATCATTGATTTTAAGCTTTTTGTAGAATTTTAAAGCATTTTTATAGCTCTTTTTTGCGTAGGCAGCATTTCCTTTAAAGTAAAACCAATTATTACCAAAACCCGGTGGTGTTTTCTTTGTCTTTATTTGGCTTGCTGTCTCCTCTAATAGGTTTTGAATAGGCTGTTTTCGACTGGTTTCCGCTAAAATCACCCATGCAGACTGGGTGTCTTTGTATGAGGAGCTTTTCGACTTTTTTAGTGCTTCAATAGCATATAAGCTTGAAGTAATGGGGTATCCGTCGGATCTCAACATGAGGGACTGAAGTTGTAGTAGCTTTAGACGGTTGTCATGTGTAAGGCGTACAGATGACTTCTCAAAGTTTTGCATTTGAGCCCAGAGCTGAGCCTTTGATATTTCACCCCGACGGTATTTTGATTTAATCTGATTGAATTTTAAATCATCTTTCCGCGTGATTGTCTTTTTTGATCTTTTTTTCTTTTTATAAACTTTGGATTTTTTCTTACGTTTCGAACGCGCATATCCATCATCATTCATCAGCTGAGATGAAAGAAAAAGTCCAAAAATAATATACACTAAATACTTCATATACCCACTCTCAGGTTTATCTAAAAAAGTAACTTAAACCAAAATCTATGCTTAGAGCATTTTTTCTAGTTCGTTCATTGCTTCTAGTTTCGTTATATATATGGTTTCTAAAATCAACTCGAAATGAAGTAGCTTTACCAATATAAAATCTCTGACCGATTCCAATTAGTAGCGAGTTTAGGTCACCTTGATCTGTGTTGACTCTTGATAAACCGCCAGTCAAATAGAGGTCTGAATAGATGATATATTTATTCATAAGGTTCAACTTTCCGTAGAACGGTGCGAACACGGCGTTGACATCGATTCCGCTGTGAATTGGGTTTGTTTCGGGATCAGGGGTGACCTCGACTTCTTCGTCTCTGTCTCGGTATACTAGTTTGTTTAATGCTTTCCGGTCGTCGGAGTCTTCGACAGTCGTACGAAAATATTGAACTTCTGCTCCGAACCATTCACTGAAAAATAAGCCAGCTCGTAGTCCGGTCAGTGTCGTGTCAGTGTATGCTTCATCAAGCATCTTGCCGACAAGCACTCCGACCTCAGGCCGCCATGCCTTTTGAAAGAATCTATTTTGTAATACATTGACCGGTTGCTTATTCGACTCTCCACGCAGATCTTCTGATTTCAAATCGATAGCATATGCTTGGCTAAATAGGGATGAGCAAAGCACCCCCATACTAATCGTAACTGCTAGCCGACCAAGTAGGCTCGAATTTAAATTCATAACGGTTCCTCTAAGTGCTCTTAGTGAGCAATCGATAGTTTTTCTATCGCTGTACTTATCTTCGGTCCTAGTAGTAGATTATTTAGGCTTAATTGATTTTTTTTTGGATTTTTTACTGAGATATCTTTTTTATATAGTAAAATCAGTGATTTAAATGAAAGCTTGCCCGTGGCTTAATAGCTGATAATACCCTGATTTGGTGCGCCGTAGGCCATGAAAGATGCTACGAAAAATTTCTTCTGTTTCGAAATTAGCAAGTTAGCTGGCGAGACGGATTATGACCTCATTTTTTGAAAATGTAACTCCGATGACGTGGGTGTTGTCGCTGATTCCCGGTCGCTGTTTTGTCGGAGTCAGGATTCATTCGCGTGGCCATGACATTTTGTTTTTATGGAGCATAACTCATGCGTATTTTCGCCTTGTTATTACTGTTGTTCTCTCTGGCTGCTGAGGCTTCTGTTCAGTTAGTTCGTCCGTTTTATGGCCAGAAGGTTAAGAGCAGCCAAGGTGGATTTTATGTCGATATTAAGCTTACACACGGTATAGACCTGAAAAGCAGGCCAGGAAAAATCCAAGTTGACCTTTACTCGGAAAAAGAAGGAAGGTTTTATACCTTTAATCACCTTTTAGGCTCGAATACTGAGAAAGTGAATGAAAGCTGGATCCTCCCAATAGGTAGGTACCGGGTGGTAAAATTATCAACCACCGATGCCTCCGGGCAGTACCTTCAATGGTATTCCAAGAGGGTCATCAAAAAAATTTATATAAAAAGTAAAACGATGTCTAACCTTGGGATTTGGAACCTTTCTCGAAGAGGTACAAAGTTTTTATCTGCGATATTTAGCTCCTGCCCGAATGTTTTAGACTTGCACAATAAAAAGTACTTTGGCTTTAATGAAGTTATCGATGGTTTTAGTCAGGCGAGGCAAAGCTACGCCGTTCCTCCTAGTCCTATTATTCCTTGATTGCTAGTACCATTTAAATGATCTTTTTGCCGCTATCGTAGCTATGACTAAGTATAAGCTCAGTAGTGATACTTCATAATTAATCGCATTAAATGGTAGCCCCTCTAGTGCAACTTTTCTGAGTCCATCGGTTAGTGCTGTTAGAGGAAGTAAGTTTATAAAATTTAAAGACCATTCTGGGAAGTTTGATTTGGAGAAGAAGACGCCAGATAGCAGCATCATGGGTATCGTTATGATGTTGATGACGCCAGCCATCATTGGGATGCTTTTAGTTCTTGATGCACAAAGAAGTGCGATAGAGGTGAAAGTTGCCGCACCTAAGGTAGCAAGTAATAAATAAGTAAGGAAATTGCCATAAACTTTGAAACGAAATAGCAGATAGCCAGCGATCATGATTGAGCCAAATTCGAATCCTAACACTATGACTCTACCGACAATATGCGAACAGAGAAACTCGTATTTACTCATCGGGGTTGTGAGGTAGCGCTTAAGTAAATTTTCCTTTCGGTTAGAGACGATAGTCATACCAACGCCAAAGAGGCTTGAACTCAGTATGCTAAAAGCTAAAAGTCCTGGTATAAGAAAATCTACATATCTGCCTCCTTCGCTATGGAAGACTTCGGTACTTGTTGCAATTGGGTCGGTACGCCCAGCAGCTGTTTGAAGCAGGGTATCGACGAACCTTTTGGCACGAGATGATTCAGGGTTCTTAGGGTCGAAATAGTAGGTAACAGAATTACTTTCGTGCCGTCCGTAGATTCCGAGAGTCACCTCACCGCGCTTAAACCAAGTTTCAATGTCGCGGTCACTGCCAAATTTTAGTTTAAGTTGCGGCGAAGACTTTAGGCTGTCTAATAAAGACTGCTGTATAACAGAGTCGGTTTTGATCGCCACTCCATAGTTTTCCGGTTTCGGGTTTGAGAACGCAAAGCCTAAGACTACCATCCACAAGATGGGCATGAAGATCACCCAGAAGAATGCCGAAGGCTCTCGTCGAAATTCTCGCCAACGGCATTTTACTAGCTCAGCAAAACTGCTTTTACTCATCCCGGATACTCCTCCCGGTAAGTTTTAAGAACACATCTTCCAAGGTACTGTTACGGATATGCAGCTGGTCGATTCCATAGTTTAGAGACTCAGCACAACGTAGCAACTCTCCAACCTGGTTTGCCGTATGGGTAATATTAATCTCGTAGGTACTACCTGATTGAACCGAGTCTCTAAACCAAGTGATTTGATCTTTGATTTGTAACAGTTTCTGTGGGTTGTCCTCTTTAAAGGTTACTAGTAGCGCCTGCTCGCCACAGGTATCTTTTATTAGTTGTTTCGGTGAGCCTTGAGCAATAATTGTACCTTTATCTATAATAGCTACTCTGTCGGCTAATGCTTCAGCTTCGTCCATATAGTGGGTAGTTAAAAGTATACTACGTTGACTCCGTTTAATTGCTTTTAACATTTCCCAGATACTTCTGCGAGCTTGTGGGTCTAGCCCAGTCGTAGGCTCATCTAAAAAGAGCAGTTTCGGTTCGTTTATCAGGCCGCACCCTACATAGACTCGCTGTCGTTGTCCTCCTGATAAGTGTTCAAGCCGTACATCGGCTTTGTCGTTTAGCTGCATTTGAGTAATCACCTCCTCTACGGGAAGTGAGTGTTTGAAAAAGCTTGCGAAAAGCGCCAAAGTTTCGCGGACAGTTAGTTTTTTATAGAGGTAGGTTTCTTGTAGCAGCACTCCGATCTTTTCTAAGATCGTATCTCTGTTTTGCTTGAGCTCCATGCCAAATATTTTGATAGTGCCAGATGTTGGCGTTTGCAGCCCTTCCAACATTTCGACTGTGGTCGTTTTCCCTGCACCGTTTGGCCCAAGGAGTGCTAAGCACTCTCCTGGAGAAATATTTAGGTTTAATTGATTCACGGCCTGGTGGCTGCCGAAGTTTTTAGATAAATCCTTAACCTCTAGAATTGACGACACAGATTCTCCGTTCAGCTAGCAAAGTTCTAGGTCCTTAGAGAAGCTATGATTGGTTTGTTTGTCAATGGGTAAACTCCCAGGCTAGACCAACACTTACCGTGTTGCTACGTTGGTGGCCTTTCGGCTTTT
>JANQHA010000372.1 GCA_028282865.1 Oligoflexales bacterium | reverse complement strand
TGTCGAGGGAGTTTCTATTGGTAAAGAAGCCGTGTTGGCATCTAATGTCACTCTGACCGCTTCTACCCCGATTATCGATACCCGAGGTGGTAAAATGGAGGAGCTAAAGGGCCGGGTTCCGGAGCGCTGCGTTGTGCTTCCGGGCACTAAGGAAAAATCGGTTCAGGGTGGTACGATCTATGTAAACTGTGCCTATATTGTTGGCGAAAGAAAAGAGTCGACTGATCGTAAGACTTCGTTGAATAATGTATTACGTGAGTTTTCTATTTCTATGTAGTTCGAGATGTTTATATGCCTAAGATTACGTTTGATCCGAATGACCTAAGCTTTGAAGTCGCTGAAAAAACTAAGATCCTTGCTGCTGCTCTTCGCAATAAGGTTGATATTCGTTACGGCTGTGGTGCTTGCCAGTGTGGTACTTGCGCTGTTGCTGTAGCGCCGACGGAATGCCTTTCTCCAATGAGCCCAGCCGAGCACGCCTTACTTGATAAGATGACCCTTCCGGTGGATGGTAGCATTCGTCTGAGTTGTCAAACGCGAGTCGTATCTGGGGAGGTTAAGGTTGATTTGTCGTTTCAGGATAAATATAGCCCCGATAAGGGATTATTTTAAGATTTGAATGGGCCACAGAGTTACAGACCTATATCTACAAGTGGAGCCGGTAACACGGCTCTGCACAATGTAAATACTACTTTTTGTTTTTACCTGCTTCGATGCGCTTTTTTAATCTAGCCTTAGATCTTTTTAGGGCTTTGCGCCGTCTCATTTTTAAAGTTCTTTTATTATCACCACGTCCCATAAATTCTTCCTTTACTTTAGTTTTACGCCCTGGCGCTTAGCAAATTGATCCAAACCGATTTTATCAATGGTACGGATAGTGGATGCACTGACTTTAAGAGATACGAACTTCTTCATCGCATCAGACCAAAAGCGTTTCTTTTGAAGGTTAGGTAGAAACCTATGCTTAGTCTTAATATTAGAGTGGGATACGCGGTGGCCCACCTGCACACTTTTTCCAGTTATTTCACAGCGTCTAGACATTGTTACCTCATTCCGTGGTTTGGGCTTCTATGCTAGGCGCAGAAGCAGTCGTGGCAGTTTCTTGGCTATCTTTGTTTTCTGTAGCTTGGTCAAATCGCCGCATAGGTCGCCTATCGCCACGCGCCGACGCGGCTGCAGCAGCTAAAGCTGCATCTACAATCATTTTTTTCTCTTGGCGGTGAGCCACGGAGAAAGGAAGCAAAGATAAATACCTAGCTCTCTTTATAGCAGTGCATATTTCGCGTTGTTGACTTGAGGTCGCACCAGAGATACGGCGAGGGATAATCTTGCCACGATCAGTTATAAATCTTTTGAGGGTATCTGGATCTTTGTAGTCGATAGGAGTATTAGGATCTAAAGTCCGTTTGCGTCTAAATAATACTCTCTTTCGTTTTCTTCTTATGACCATTGGCCACTCCTAATAAAAAAGCTTCAAAGGGCCAAAAAAATAACTCAAAAACCTGCCTGAAGCAAGTTGTTTTGGGATGTTCTGGGATTGGTTGTCTGAGATTAGTTGCTGTATGTACAGCAGTCTTTGAGAGTCATCTCCAAGGAGCGTGTTCCATTCTGTAAAAATCGTGATATGATGGCTCAAAGTTGTATAGAATTGTTATTTTTATATTTAATATCAGTGTGTTATGGAAATAGACGTCGCAATCCCAACCCCGGTTCAAACCACCTTTACTTATCAAAGTGATGACTTGGTAAGTCCAGGAAGTAGGGTTTTGGTGCCTTTTGGCTCCAGGACCGTGGTCGGGGTATCGTTAGGAGAGCATAATTGTGGTGAATCTGAGGGCCGATTTGAGCTTAAGAAGGTCGAAGAGGTTATCGATCAGGAGCCGATTTATAGCGAGGTTTGTCTAAAAATTGCGCAGTGGTTGAGCCGTTATTATATTTATCCTATCGGGGAAGTGCTTAGGACGATGCTGCCAGTCGGCATGACGACCAGCCGCAAACACTCCTTGGAACTTACGAGCAAAGGCATAGAAAACGTCGCGAAATCTGACAGCGGAGTTTTATCTATGATTTTCGGCAAAAAGTCCAAGTTAACCCAACCCACCGTTAACAGTAAGCTGAAGAAGCTTAAGTTAGATGACAAGTCTGAAGGCGTGTGGAGTGTCAACCGGTTGATTGAAGAAGGTTGGGTTCGCAGAGTTAGCGAAACCCAAGTCGGAGCCCGCAGGTTTACTGAATCTTCTAGCCATGGTGAGGAATCTTTTGAAATTTCTAAGGTAGAGTCTTTGGCGCTCAAGCTTAAAGGTCCCCAGCTTGATGCGTTTGCTAAAATATCTAGCCAGCTTGGGTCAGACTCCGGCGATATGAAACCATTTCTATTACGTGGTGTCACTGGGTCTGGTAAGACCGAGATATACCTCCAACTGATCGCAGATACGATTAAAAGGTACGAGGCCAAGGATGGGGTTTTGGCTCAAAGCCTGGTTCTGGTCCCAGAGATTTCTTTAACCCCACAGATGACTGATATTTTTAAGAAGAGATTTTTGGACCGAGTAGCGGTAGTGCATTCCGCAATGAATGATAACGATCGCTGGGAACAACTTGAACAGGTGCGATCTGGGCGGGCGTTGATTCTTATAGGCCCGAGGTCTGCAGTGTTTGCCCCTTTTGCTCACCTTAAGCTTATTGTCGTTGATGAGGAGCATGACAGCAGTTACAAGCAAAATAGTGGGCTCATGTATCATGGTCGAGATGTAGCAGTGCTTAGGGGGAAGCTTGAGAACGCTGGGGTTGTGCTAGGCAGTGCTACACCTTCGATTGAATCTTACTATAATGCGAAAGAGGGTAAGTATGAGCTTGTTGAGATTACGTCTCGTGTTGGCGATCGTCCGCTTCCTGATATCGAGATAGTTCCTATAAAGCCAAGTTTTTCTCAAGCACAATTAGTCAGCCCACAGACAAAATCAGTTAACCCCGAAGGCTACCAAGTTCCTATCGAACCATTGGTTTTAGAAGCTCTTGCAGACAACCACGCAAAAGGCATGCAGTCGATAGTGCTAGTTAACCGCCGTGGGTTTGCGTATTACCTTTTTTCGCTAAACCAAAAAAGAGCCATCGCCTGCCCGCAGTGCAGTATTAGTTTGACTTTGCATCGAGGCAATTCGATGCTCAGGTGCCACTACTGTGACTACACCACGACCACTCGTTCGATATTAAACGAATACCCCTCCGATCAGTTTGCTGCAGTTGGTTATGGAAGTGAAAAGGTAGAGTACTTTTTAAAGGATAAGATACCGGCAGCTGAAATCGTTCGACTTGATTCTGATATAACTGCGAAAAAAAATGTCCTGCCACAGACTCTGTCGAAGTTCCGTAATCAAAATATTGATATTCTGGTTGGTACCCAGATGTTAGCTAAGGGACACGACTTTCCTCAAGTCACTATGACTGCAATCTTAGATGTCGATCAGATTCTTGAGCTTCCCGACTTTAGGGCTGGTGAGCGTACGTTTCAGTTAATTGTTCAGGCTGCGGGTCGCGCCGGGCGGGCTGCACACCGAGGTCGAGTGTTGATACAAT
>JANQHA010000281.1 GCA_028282865.1 Oligoflexales bacterium | reverse complement strand
TACTTCGATCTCTGACATACCAGCTCTATTTAGCTTCGATGGCAGCTCGGTTTTGGTATTAGCTATGTCAGGGATTTCAGTGGTCATCCAATTCTAATCCTAATACTAAGATCTAATTAGGCTACGTTTTACCTCGGCAATGTATAAATTGCGATAAAACTTTAGCAGATTGGTCAAATTATTATTATTTGGGCCTTATAAGCCACTAAAAAAATGATGAGTATATAAAAAAACTATGATTTTAGCCATTTAGCTACTTCTAAGGCGTAGTAAGTCAAAATCCCATCGCAACCTGCTCGCTTAAATGAGAGCAACGTTTCTAAGGCGCAGTCTTTTTCCGACAACCACCCTTTGAGGCTAGCTGCTTTTATCATCGAGTATTCCCCGCTTACTTGATACGCCAGGGTGGGCACCTTATAGGTGTCTTTCAAAACCCTAACGATATCTAAATAAGGCAAGCCTGGTTTCACCATGATCATGTCTGCACCTTCGGATAAATCCATTTTTGCCTCTAAAATAGCCTCATTGCTATTTGCCGGGTCCATCTGGTAGCTATACTTATCTGCTTTTCCTAAAGAATCCTTAGATCCGACTGCTTCTCTAAAAGGTCCATAGAAATGAGAGGCGTACTTCGCCGAATAGGCGAGTATTTTGGTGTTATGGAAATGATTCTCTTCGAGAGTTTGTCGAATGAGCCCGACCCGGCCATCCATCATATCCGATGGAGCGACGATATCGGCCCCAGCATGTGAGTGGCAGAGTGCTTGATTTCCTAATATCTCAAGCGTCTTGTCGTTTAGTACATATCCGGTTTCGTCAATAATGCCGTCCTGGCCATGGCTGGTGTAGGGGTCAAGTGCTACGTCAGAAATCACTCCTAAGTCAGGAAAACTTGCCTTTATGGTTCTAATTGCATTGGGTATAAGCCCTTTTTCATTAAAAGCTTCTTTAGCGTCCAAAGTTTTCTTCGCTGATTCAATGACCGGAAACAGTGCCACCGCAGGTATATGGTAGCGAACGCATTCTTCGCATGTTTTTATGAGCTGGTCGAGGTTGTGCCGCCTCACACCAGGCATAGCATCAACCTCCTCGGAGAAGCTGCCATCTTCAATCACAAAGATCGGATAGATAAGGTCAGTTGCGACTAAATGATTTTCACGCTGTAAACTGCGACTGAATGAGGAAGACCTCATGCGACGAAGACGGTTTTGCGGGTAGGAGTAATGTGCGGTCATAACCACCTTCTAAGCAAACAGGATTAATAAAAGCGCTTTAGTAAGCATGATTTTTTTTCAGAAATTTATCAAGCTCCAAAAGCACCGGCATCGGAATTTCGTGACCTCCGGAAAATGGGTGAAACTCGTAGTTTTCATTTCCTTTGGATAATACCTTAGAGAGATTTTCTGCAAGAACGAACGGAAGCACCATATCGTGTAAACCATGCGATTGAAATATGGGTAGATTTCGGTCAGGGAGGTTTTTATCTTGCCAGTACTTCTGTGCTAAAAAAGAACCGCTAAGAATAATAAGCCCAGCAGGTTTTAAGCTATAGTTCAAAACTAAATTGGTAGCTAGTATGGCCCCTTGACTGAATCCGCCAATAAAAACATTTTCATGCTGATCTGCTAACTCATCATATAATCGTTTGATCTTTTCGGTTGTAGAATCTACATCCTTGTACCTTCGGTCCATCGACCCTTGGCCGGTAACTTGAGAGTTTATGAACTCTTGGTCTATTTGAAACCAAGCCCGTCCCGCAAACCCTGGGATGTCTTCAATGGGCTCCGTGCCATTTGGGAAATACCAATAACTGTTGCCATTAGGGTCAAGCTCATTTTGCAGCGGCAGTAGATCCTGGCAGTTAGCGCCGTATCCATGAAGAAGGATGATTGCACTCTTATTGCCCGTGCCTGTAGTCTGTATTGTCTCGATACCCGAGATCATAATTTTGCGGATCATAAGCTGTACTAAGCCCAACAAAATGATCGGTTATTAGATTCCATACCTTATAGGAAGTATCAAGAAACCAGTGTGCTCTCAATCGAATTTTATAGTTAAAGTCTGCCTCTGGTATCTCGCTGGAATGTAATATGGGCATTTTTTGATAAAAATTTACCCAGCTGATTGTGCTTGCTGCTACTTGTTGCCTCATCTGATGGTCTAGATCTCTTGGGGCCTCTCGGCACTCTCTTTGTCTAATATTGCTGCAATTTCGGCTGATCGGGTCGATGGTGAACAGGACTTGATTACGAAACCCTCTTTTTGCCAGTTCATCGGTCAGTACCATGGCTCGCCAGCCGCCATAAGAGTAGCCAATAATAGTCACACTCGTCTGCGGCTGAGCTTTTTGCATGACAACCGAAGCTAAATCTTGGTGTTGAATCGGGTGAGACTGGTCAGGCCTTTCATCGGTACTATTGAAAACCATCTCAGTTGAGTCCTTCCAGTAACAAGCAAATAAAACGTTGTTATCGATATAAACCTTGTACTTTTTCCTTAGCTTCGTAGTCATACGATTAAATCCGTCGAATAGAGTTTTACGTCCCCACCCGTCAAATTGGTGATCACAGCTTGAGTTTCCTCCTATGACTACTATCAGAGATGGCCGTTGTAGGTTGTTTCCAGTGGCATTATTTGGTTGCTGATCTGTATTATTTTGGCTTGGTCTCGGAGGCACTAGAAGTGGCTGCTGGAAAGTCCCCTGTGGTTGCTGCTGGGCATGGTGGTTGTCTGGAAATTGGTTGCTTGATGTTGGCTTGGAAAGTTTGTCTGATGCTGGAGCTGGTTCTTTTCTTTCTTTGGTGCCGCAGCTGAAAGCTGCAAGTGAGAGAGTGAGCGTGACCCATAAGGCAGTTGAGCGCATATTATAATCCCCATAAAATTTTATGATAAATTATAATATTTTTATATATATGTCAATATAATAATGATGTATTTTATAATTTTATATAATTCTATAAAAACTTAGTTCTTCTGGTACCTTCGCTTAAATTTCTCTATCCGGCCTTCGGTATCCAGAAGCTTCTGCTTACCGGTATAAAACGGGTGTGAAGCACTAGAAATCTCAATATTAACAAGAGGGTACTCTTTACCATCCTCCCATTTAATCGTTTCTTCTGATTTCTTAGTTGATCGAGTTAGTATTGCGAAATCCGATGCTATGTCTTTGAATACCACAAATTCATAATCGGGGTGAATGTTGTCTTTCATACTATTCCTCAGGCTGAAAAATTCAAAACAGAAGGTTGTAGATAGAAGAATATTTCGATTTATGCAAGCACAATTTATTGTTAATAACAGATACCTACGGCTGGTAGTAGTTTTTATTCATATCATCACATGCTATCATTTTAACTATAGATTGCGACAAATTAGCTAGGAGGCTATCTAATGTTGAAAATTATTTTGACAGTAATAACACTTCTGAGCTCAGCCTCAGCGTATGCTTTATTTGATGGCCAGCTACTTTTTGGCCAGCGCTCCAGTAAATTCGAGACTAAGAGTACTAGCCAATCAGATTCAGAGACCGGTACTGAGCTAGGTATAGCGTTTCATGTGGACCCGATTCCATTTGTTCCAGTTGCTGTGGGCTTTTATTACAACTCTTTATCTTACGATTTTGGCAGCAGCAATCATACGTTTATGGACGATTTCACTGGTGATCAGCTTGGTATTGAGCTCATGGCATGGACCCCGTCTTTAATCTACGATTTGAGTTTGTTTGCCAAAGCCGGGTATACCTTTTACGGCTCATATGCTGGAGAAAATAAGAATTACGATGGCGGCGATGGCATAACCGCTAAGCTTGAGGGCGAATACAAGCATGAAAATGGCACTAAGTTTGGTGCTGGGCTGATGTGGAGCCCGATAGCTTTTGTTAGCCTGATTTTAGAGTTCGACTATTCGGACGATAATATCAATCTTGATAGCATCAAAGTAGACGGAGCAAAGACCGATTTTGATGTTGATATTAGTGTGAAATCGACCTCAATTCTTTTAGGGGTCGCCGCAGGTATTTAACTTAATCGTGTTAAAAGTTGACTATCTCTCTTCTAAAAGGGATAACTACCGGTGCTTATAACAGGTGTGAAGCATAGTACGCACCCTTAGCTCAGCTGGATAGAGCATCAGGCTTCGAACCTGAGGGTCGGGCGTTCGAATCGCTCAGGGTGCGCCACTTGTCAACCAGTGCGAGCCATCAAACCCAAAAAAATTTAGCCCGCTGCCGAGAAGGCATAAGAAAAAACCTGATAATCCGTTCACTAAATATACTAACTGAAAGCATTGCAATTTTAGGTTGGCTCGAGGATCGTTAGCATATTTGGAGAATCTCACTACTCTTGACAACAATCTGCCTATTTGTTAGTCATCCGCGGGGAACTTGAAATAATAGTATCAGGATAATTCTTTTATGCTTACTTTTAATAAAATCCTAAAACCTTTAGTTTTAATTGTCGTCAGTATGTGGACCCTGTCATCTACGCTGGTCTTTGCCAGAGGTTTCCGTGAGGCGTATGTCGATATCATCTCTGCGGGAAACGATAGTGAGCGCGCTGAATGGCACCGACAGTTGCCGGACGATCA
>JANQHA010000280.1 GCA_028282865.1 Oligoflexales bacterium | reverse complement strand
TGGAAACGCCGATTCTTGTTTTCGCTAAACGGGTCTAGTGTACTGGCAATGACCCCACAACAACTAAAGACATTTCTTTCTGCTTTCGATTATCAGGATATCGATCATTGGGTTGCCTTGAACGGTATCGTCCCTCTATCCGCGAGCCTCGAACGCGGAGAAAACTCTGTGGACGAAGCAGTTTATAGATTTCGTAAAGCTGCCTTAGCTCAGCTTTTAAAAAGTATCTCCACTAGAGTTGAAGCTTGGCGCGAAAGCGTCTATTACCCATACCTTCGTGCCTGGCATGGGGCGGGTATTGAGTTGTATAGCGGCTATTATAGTGGTGATCTTTTGTTAGATGCATTGAATGATTTATCGACTACATTACGTGCTAGGCCTTATTCGCTTACTGAATGGGATCAGTGGCATCTGCGATTTATAGTTGACTTTGGCAACGAAGTTTTTAGTCCGGATGGTGCTCTGAGTTTTCGCTCGATATTTGGCAAGAATGAGCTTGGTTTCTTGTTTCAAGACACACTCGACTTCATCAGGCTTGGTTACGAGATTCTTAGATTTCTTGATTCTATTGAATCTACCCAGCATAACGGTCTCAAACAGGGCGTCAGCCAGCTACGGGCACGTATTGCACTTTTTGCAGCTCGTTCTATTTCCTTCGCTAGTATGAGTGCCGACGAACTTGACTCGTTTGGCGGTTTGGATGCTCTAAAGTATGAAGACAAGCCAAAGGACCTGATAACTGAGTTCCCCAATCTTTTTGAACTCATACAAGACACCGAAACACCCGAAAGATGGCGAGACCATCCGGCTGCAGAGACTAAGACCAGTGAGTACGCTATGGCCATCTATGCAAATAAACACTGGGATGGGTGGGACGGGTTGACAAAGCTCAAATTTGCCAAGTTGCATATGGATTTAACCTTAAGCACACTGCGAAGCCCCGAATCTAGTAATTCTAACGCTTTTGGCGAGATGGCTCTTCATTTTAGAGATCAAGTCAAACCGCGTGCAAGAGCTTTATTTCTCTACTCTGCTGCAGACGCCGATAATTTCCCCTCTGGAACTGGTTCCAACGGCGGCACTGATATCATGGAACGAGCTCGGTCTGATGCTATAGGCGAACTTAGGCGATCAGCGGCGGCGCGAAGTATTACAATCCCATCGAATTTTTTTGGTGAGGATAGGGATGCAGCTATTCAATCTGTCATCGGTGCGGTTGACATCGACCAGGTAGCAGGCGAGGTCGCGAATACCGCCCCGGGCAAGGGTTTACGAACATTTGCGGAGTTGCGAGACGTGGTTAGTGCCGCAGTCAGGGGGTTCTCGCGCGCCAGTGCCATCGAGTTCCTCGAGAAAGATCGCGTATCACCGCCAATGCAGGTACCGGGGAGCTTTAACAGTGTACAAATTAATCCGAATGAGCAGGTACCATGGATAAACTCAGTTGAAGTAGAGCTGGTTGATGCCGATGTATTGTTCGGAAAATTAAGTTCTGAGGGTGATTTACAGCTTTATGTTTCCAGGCAAATGAATGCCTCATTGCAGGCGTCTCGGCAGCCATGGGCGAATGGTTACGATACGTTACGCGATGGATTTGACATTGTAAGCTACCTACTTGTTAGTTCAACCTACTTAGGTTCGGGCGGGATGTTGGTTAAGCAACATCTGGATGGTAGCAAAACCGTGCGTTGGGCACCTATGGACCGTGCAATGCAATCAAGTTGGTTCACCGAGTCGGGGACAACTGAACTGACTGCGTCATTTCGGGCCGCCGTTAACGGAGGTCCAAGCGCCACCTTGGCTACGATCAGGAATATCGATATTCAGCGGAGTCTCTTCACAAGTAGTAGTAATGACCAGGAACAAACTTTTAGAAAACTACTATTGACAAATGACCTAGTTCAAATCCCGCAAGAAAAGAAAATCGCTTTTTTTCCCTCGGGTAGCCTACTGACCAAGCAGGGAAATCTGCTAGATAGTTGCATTTCAGCTTTTAAATAACCCCCGTTGAACTATGAATAGCATGGTGAAGTTCCCCGCCTAAAACGTACACCCAATTAAGTGATTTTTGGTGGATAAAGCGTAGATGTGTGCCAATTAAATTTTATGGTATAATCAATATAAGATATTCGCTGATGTTCAACATGACCGAAGAAACAATGGCCATTGCAAATCGTGGTATTATTGCTCCAAGGTAGCGCAGTAATCTATTAATCTTTAAAAGAAGAAGAATTTAGGAAGTTGAGTTGATTAGATATTCAATAGTTTTTGTTTTTGTGATTTCGGTCGCAGGTATAGGTGCTACGAATAAGCTAAACATACAATGCCTTGAGTTGTCACTGGAGTCATTTAATCCCAGGAGTATTCGAAAACTTATTGAAGAACAGCCTATTGAGAGATTTCAGCAGAATGGCAGAGACATGCCAATAAAAGGTGTTCGCTTTGCTGTAGATAACTGTGTTGATTGTGAACTCATGATTATCAGATATAATAAGGAATATTATCCAAAAGGTGCTCTAGAGCCCGTATACACAACTGTTGATGGACACGCTAGACTACTTAAGGAAGGGCTATATTTACTTTTGCGAGAAAGCAGTAAAGGTGAAATAGAGACTGCCGCGGAATTAGATAGGTCTGAGGCAAGGCGTTTAACTCAAATTAGAGGAAACGATCAATTGTATGGCTTGTTTCCGTTAAGTGGGATTTTAAAGTTAGGGCTTAAGAAAAAAACAAAATCACCGTATGTCGAAGTTTCGTCGATCGCAGAGATCCCTAGGTTTGATAGATGGTTCAAAACGGAACGAGGCACGACTTATTATTTTAGGGGTCAGGATGTAGTTGGCTTCTCTAAAAATAACCGCTTATTCCGCTTCTTCAAACCTTTTGAAGATAGCAAATTACCATTTGCGAGCCATGCTGCCATTCTGCAAAGGATGGGAGTTGATATAGAGTCCTTGAATCCGATGCAACAGGTTCAGGTGTCTAGAGAGTATGTGCGCAATATCTTGCAGAATGGGTTGAACCGAGATGCAGCCTTAAAGAAAAGGTGGCGACAAAAAATAAATAGTCTTACCCAATCAGTATTAAGACACTTAAGATCTGGTCGGAAACCAAGATCCAAAACCTCTGAGCAAATACTTTACGAGCTAATTCACGAGCGGGTTTTTCTGCACTACGAATTAATGATAGGTGATTTAAAACAACGCAATCTTATAGATTCTGTAGATAATACTCCCACCGATTTAGAATATAGTGGAAATAACAATAATGTGCGGTCGTATAGATTTATATGGCTCAAAAACCTTTCTTTTAATCATAGTCTGGTATTTTCCAATGAAGACATAACCCATGGGGCACTAACAGAAATTGCATTGGGAAAGGACATCACAAACGAATTCATTGCTTCAGGATCAAAGAATAAACTCGGTGATCAATTTCGAGGTGGAATTTTTGAAGTTAAGTATAAGAACGGTCGTGCGGTCGATGTAAGGCTGCCGAGAGAAATTGGACCGGAAGCTCGTCGCGCGTCCATCTCAAGTTCCGCTGTGAGCGGCAAAGTGTATGAACTTGATGAAATGGAAGTACTCATTTTTGAGGAGTTATTGAAGGCTACATTGAGAATACCGAACTAGCAGGCCGTAGGGAGACAAAACGGCGGACAAGCTAGAGCGCTGGTAGGGAAATGAAGCTATGTTTTTAACTATTCAGCGAAATTTACAAAAACATTAAATACTTGGCATGCCCAATCAATTGATTTTCATAGGGGGCAGATTATTAGATCAGGGAGACAATTTCGCTGGCGATTTCTGAACGAGACGATTTTACTAGCGAATCTGGACGGGACGATTTCGCTGGCTACCTACAATTGGCCTATCGTAAACTAATGCTGTGAACTCTCTATAACTAACTTAAATCACTGCTAAATAATAATATTTATATTGTTTTCTAAAGGTCCTTCCTCTTCTGCCGATCGCTTTACCAAGGACTCTTTTATGGAGAGGGCAACAAATGGCTAGCCCGAAAATAAATCTATGGTTCAGTTATCTGTTGCTTCTTGTGATGAGCTCGGCTTGCAAAAGAGCATCGACAGTCACAAAAGCAGCGAACAGTGGAAGCTTTGAGCTTTCTGCAACTGAGCTTTCTGAAAATAAAGAGGTGTCATTTAACTGGTCATCTTTAGTGGGTTCTGTTGCGTACATTCTGATTGTGAGCAGTGATGAAAACCAAAACGAAAAAGTAATAGAAATCGAATTAGCAGCTGAATCTACTTTACATTCAGTGACTCTTAGTGCCGCTGGAGAATATTATGTGTTCCTTTACGGAGTTCTTAAGGATGGGACAAAAATTTCCCCTGCTAATCAGGGTCTAAAGATAACTGTCAAAGATTCTACAACTGGATCAGGAAGCAGTGGTGCGGTAGAAGAAAGTGCCGGGGTTCCTGACCTTAGCTTTGCCGGTGCTTCGGGAACCACGGGGAGCGTGGCGTCAGCAATGTCGGTGTCTCCAACGACCCTTTCCCAAAACGGGGCGTCGATTACCGCATGTGGTATCAAGTCCGGGACGACCGCTCTTCCAGCAGGACTAAGTGTGAATACCACAACATGCGTTATTTCTGGAACACCATCGGCTACGGCCGCAGCGGCCGCTTATACTCTTGTGGCGACCAACTCCGTCGGTGATTCTGCTGATGCTTCAGTGACTCTAACAGTAAATCCCGCTGCACCGACCTTAAGTTATGCAGTTAGTACTGGGAAGACCGTATCGGTTAACGAAGCATTATCGGTGACCCCGTCTACCCTTACGAATAACGGCGCTGCGATCACTTCTTGCGGTATCAAGTCAGGTACAACTGCGTTACCAGGTACCTTGAGTGTTAAC
>JANQHA010000008.1 GCA_028282865.1 Oligoflexales bacterium | reverse complement strand
GTTTCTTAGGCTACCTTATTCCTCCAGTGGCCATCTAACTGCTCGACGGCATATTTATGCTGAGTTTCGATTTCGCTTCTAAGCTGTACCCTCTCATCCTCTTTTAGGTCAGAGCAATTAATTTCGATGTTATGACAAAGATCTGCTAGCGATTTAATTCCGAGGTTTCTTGAAAATCCTTTGAGTTTATGGGAGTAGTGCTCAATTTGTCGAGTATGATTCTCGGTTAAAGCTCGGGTTAAGCTCCTGACAATTTCTGGAGTATCACGCATATAGGTATCAATTAAATCGTCTAGAAATAGTACTTCTTCATTTGGATCGTTCATTGCTGCGAGCATATTTAGAGTTTCCAGATCGAGTTTGCCTTGGTTATGGCGATTTTTTGGAGAAGAGGTTACTAAAGTTTCTTCAGTAGACTCGAACTGGTTTGTGGGCAATAATTTGGTTATCATGTCTCCTAGATTTTCGATTTTAATTGGTTTTGATAGGAAGCCAGACATTCCTACTGCGTAGCATGATTCTTTGTCCTCTGCAAATGCGTTTGCTGTCAGAGCAATGATGGGGGTCGAGGCATTTGGATTTACTGAATTACGGATCACCAAAGTTGTTTCAAGGCCTGATATACCTGGCATCTTGCAGTCCATTAAAATGAGATCATATTTGGTTGACTGGCACTTCTTAACGGCTTCGCTGCCGTCTAGCGCTGTATCTGTTCGACAGTCTAATATTTTGAGCATCTTTTCGGTGACTTTTATATTACCTATCATGTCATCTACAATGAGTACTAAGGCGCCATTTCCATTAGGTAGAGTATTGTCAAATTTTGGTGAGCTCACCGATATTTGGCTAGGCTCGTTTGAAATCAGCTGCGCCGCAGTCCTGTAGAGTCTTGATTGAGCAACAGGAAAAGGGATGACATTGGAGAAATTATCTTTGGATTTGCGGCGATTTTTTCGGTTTGCTAAAGTCAAGCAAGGGATATCTGACAGCCACTTGCTGTCAGCAACTGACTTCTGCAAGGATTGGATTTCACTATGGCAGGCTTTATATGCACACAATATGATAAGGTCTGGCTTTTGGTCTTTTGATATTTCCTCAGCGTGGTCGACATCACCGGCGAGTGAAGCGATCATGCCACGACCTGAGATTTGCTGTGTCAATATTTCATGGCATAATTTGTCCTTGCCGATCAACAACACTCGTTTCTTATCCAAATCTGCTCGTGCTTGGTATTCATCATCGGAAAAAGGGCATTTAACGGTAAACCAGAACGTACTGCCTTCACCTTCTTTGCTATGAACACCGATATTTCCTTTCATAAGTGCTGTTATTTTTGAGCATATCGAAAGGCCTAGTCCAGTCCCTTGAAATTGATCGTAATGAGCAATTTGTCTAAATGGTAGAAATAATCCTCCCTGTTTTGCTTTGGGAATTCCGCGACCGGTATCTTTAACCTCGACCCGTAACGTATCACTTTCTGAGGACACTGCAATATTTACATAGCCATCATCCGTATATTTTATGCCATTGCACATTAAGTTAGATAAAACCTGTTTGAGTCGATATGGGTCGGCATAGCCATACTTTGGGACCTTCGGGCTAATGAGGTTAGTCATGATAAGATTTTTCTCATCTGCAATTGGAGCCATTGACTCCATGACCTCTTCTATCAAGTTTCTTATATTGAATTTCTCAGGCTTTAATGCCATCTCTCCTGATTCAAATTTTGATATATCCAAGATATCATTTATTATTTTAATTAGCATCTCACCGCTTTGTCTTATTGATTCGACTAGCTCTGATTGATCTCTGTCAAGGTCTGTTTGCTGAAGAATACTGGTATTACCAATCACTCCATTCATGGGTGTTCTGATTTCATGGCTCATCTGCGCCAAAAATCGACTCTTAAAGTCAGCGTACTCTGCTAACTTTATTTTTGCATTGACTAATTCGTTGACCAGCCTTTGTCGCTCAATAGCATAGCAAATCTTCTGTACAATATTTTGCTTCGAGAGGTCATTCTTTGAAATATAGTCTTGTGCACCCTCGGCAACCGCTTCAATAGCAAGATCATCACTGGCATAACCACTTAATACTATAACTGGAATATTAGATACCGCTTGAATCAGGCATCTAGCAGTACGGAGGCCATTCGAATCAGGTAGATTAAGATCTGTGAGTATAATATCAAATTTTTGATTGCCAGATAGCTTCTCAAGGCTCTCCGATAATGTTGAGCAAGGTACTACATTCACTCGCGTCTTAGCTCCTTGCTTCAAGGTACGAATAATGAACTGTGCATCTGAGTTGTCATCTTCAATTAGCAGGATACGATAGGTTCTGTTCACTGTCAGCTCTCCTCTCATTAGATATCATTTCCGCGACCTTTATTGCTCTCAACGAATGAGACTCCCCCTCGATAGGCTGATTTTAGTTCAAAATTTGCACCTAAGTCTCTCAAGTGGCTTCTTAAACTTGAAACCTTCTTATCCAGAGCATTTTCTGAGATCGATACCTTGCCCCATAGGTTTCCTTTGAGAACCTCTTTAGGAATAGCCATTCCGTTGTTTTCAGCAAGGGTTTCAAAAAGCTTGGCCTCTAAGTTCGGTAGATGAGTCATACGGTCGTCACGATGTAGGGTCCGGAAGCGTCTATCATAAACGACGTCAAATATTTGGATTTCATCTTTTCCTGCCAGGATATTCATTTCGCTAATTCTAGCTTGTAGTCTTCCTCTGAACTCTTCGGGTATTAAGGGTTTTCTCACAAAATCATTTGCCCCTACTGCTAGAGCCTGACCCACCCACTTTGCTGCAGGGTCGGCGGTAACCACTAATAACGGAATTTGACTCCATGCCTCCCTCAGACGTGGGATGATATCTAAACCTAATGTCTCAACCCCGAGGTGAATGTCAATAAAAATTGCAACTGGATCGTAGGACTTCGCTCTTTCTACTAATTTTTCTGGATTCGAGAAGGGCAGGGAATTCATACCTGTTATCTTGGCAATGATCTTATGGACTATCGGATCATCATCTAGTGTTATGGTATATCGTTTTCTTCTATCCACCTGCGCCTCTTACTTATTGAAAAAGTAATTTTAGTTCGAGAGTCCGTTTGGTAAATCGTCATAAAATACCGAGCTGTTAGTAAACTTTAATTTACGCATTGTAGACTTAACTTGTTTATCCTGCTGTTATCCAACTGGTTAGTAATGGTCATTATCGCTTTGTCTAAAACGTATTATTTCAGCGACTTTGAAGTTGTCATTTGCTTAAAGTAATTCCTGGCCGCCTCTGTAATACATCACTGATATTTAGAACGAATTGATATGAATTACTCCATTTACTTACAAAACCAGCAATATTTGAAAGTTTTGCCCGCCGATCCTGGTAGGGCCTATTTGTAGAACTCACCATGACGATGGGGGTACCTCGAAGGTGTTTATTTAGAAATTCCGCCACTTCAAATCCTGTCATATCTGCTAAGTCGTAGTCCACCAGCACTGCATCATAGGAGTGGAGCTGACCAAAATTCTTGACCTTTGAGATCGATGGGATATGAAATACATTTGCTCCCATCACCCTTGCCTGTCGCTGGATCACTTTTCCGAAACAGGTATCATCGTCGATTAATAGGTACCTTGGCTTTCTCATGATTTGCCCTTTCATGTAGTTGTTTTAGAAAACGCCGAGAATAATATTTCTTCTGGTCTCACCTCTTTGGAAAAGAACCCTACAATATCATCTCCCCAAAGTTTCTCTTGTGTCGCAATATGCGGATTACCACTGATTAAAAATACCGGTTTCTCTTCGACAACCTTGGCTACATCAGGTCCCTTGAAGTACTCGAGGTTGTAGTCAATCAAAGCAATATCGAAGTCATTCTTTAGAGCGGTCAGGCAATAGCTATTCATATCTTGACAAGCAATCACGTCGATATCAATCTTTCTACCTCGCTGGATCATTAGTTTGCAGTATGTCGGGTCATCATCAAAAATCAGTACTGTTTTTCGTCTCTTGTAAGTGTCAATCATTTTTCACCTATAAGCAGGTTTTCTTTGGCCTGCAAAAGTGATTTCCGGGCTTGATTTAATACGTGTGCATAACCCTGAGATTTTTTAACAAACCTTTTTATGCTATTGGGCCACTGTCGCTCACTCGGATTTCTTTGGCGATCACTTACAAGGATCGTGGGAATATCCCCAAAAAGTACGCTCAAATATTCTGCAACCTCCACGCCATTGATCTGTCCGAGATCATAATCAACGATTGCAGCATCATACCGGCCCAAAAGTCCGACTGACCCTAAATCTACTAGGTTTTCGTATACTTCCAAATGCATGTTATGCTCTTTCGAAAACCTCTTCATAATAGATTGGTAGGTCGGATCATCATCAATTAATACATAGCGATGAATTTTTGATTCTTCTTTTGTCATCTATGGTCGCTCCTAGTTTGATATCCGAAATTTCATCATATCTTGATGGATTCTTTTGACTTCGTGGGCTTCAAAAGCTGCGTCAAGAACAGCAAATGGCCCTAGTGATTTATGAATAAACTCTCGTATCGTCGCTGGCCACATTTGGGTCGACTCCTGAATCGTTTGACTGACTAAAATCACTGGAACTTCATTGCGGGTGTAACTCTCTAAATATGCCGTTAACTCAAATCCGGTAACTGCACCTAAATCGTAGTCGATCACGGCAACATCGTAGTCCCAGTCTTTGAGCCCGCCAAATTCGTCCAAGCTCTTGCAAAATGTGATCTCGACATTGTTTTTGGCAGCAGCTCGGATCATGATTTGTCCAAAAGTCGGATCGTCATCGACGACCAAGATTCTT
>JANQHA010000077.1 GCA_028282865.1 Oligoflexales bacterium | reverse complement strand
GATCATGGGCTCGGCCATGTATTTGATTGAGGGCGAGGAGAACGGCTATACAAGTATACCGAGAGGAATGTATTGGGCTATCGTGACACTTACCACGGTTGGCTACGGTGATATCACTCCGCAGACCACCGTAGGTCAGGCACTAGCCGCATGTGTGATGATTATGGGATATGCGATTATAGCCGTACCAACCGGGATTATCTCGGTCGAAATAGCTCATGCATCAAAGCTCCCAGCAAATACTTTTAGCTGCCCTCATTGTTCAACTGAAGGACACAATACTGAAGCTATATATTGCTGGCACTGCGGAGAGAAAATTGATGCTTAATTCCAGAGACCATTACAAAGGCTATTAGTTCGCTGTTTCTAACGGGCGGTATAAGCTTTCTACAACCGTTGGCGTCGCGTTGCTCATGAGCCTTAAAGCGCTAAAAGCACGACCTAGGCCCAACGGCTTTATGACAAATTCAGCAGTAGCATCGGCTACATCGCCTTGGACAGTGCTGATAACACCCTTTATTGAATGTGATTCGAGGTTAATATGATGCTCTGGAAAATACTGCTCCAAATAGCTGACGAAGCTGTTGATATCTAACTCTAGCTTGTCATTACCTCTAAATACCCCGCCCCTCAAAACCAAATTATCTCGGTATCCTCGAGTCCGGTAGACAAACTCAAACCCTAATCGAAACTCACCTGAATCTTCTGCTGTCCAGCCAGTCACATGGGAGTTACCTCCGGTATCGACCACATAATTAAGCGATTCAAAGGTGCTTAAAACGTTCCACCTATACCGCATTGAAGGAAACTTATTATTCAAATGAGCCAAGATAGTTTTAAAGTCGGAGGTAGATTCATAAACTTTTAGCCTAGCAAACGTACGGCTAAAAAAGGCGACACACCCCTCTTTTTTATAAACATCTTTAGCGATCAAATTGCCTGCAAAAATTGTAGTCATCAAGACAGTGGTAAGTAGCTGTTTAACCGTATTAAATCTTATCATTTAGGTTTGCCTTATCGAATGCAGTAAGAAATCTCTTGAAAGGGCCTCATAAATCTAAAAATGAAATGCATCCTTCCTGCACATTTCATTCGCCTCATCATCGTTAACTTCAACGATGTATCCATCTACAGGATAAGCAAACCAGTTGCAAGATAGATCTTCAGTATTGGTGAGTTATCCTATTAAGCTAGAATATCTAGCCGGTTAGCTAATTGAAATTTTAGCTACCAAATTCACTCAGCACCCGAAATCAGGCAACTCCAAAAAGCCTCCAATGTCTCAAAGCCGGTGATTTTTTAGAAATAAAGACTCCACTTATGGATTCACCTTAAAAGCGACCAAGCTGAGCGCCGGTTTATGGGTCCATTCATATCTGTAATCCAGAAGTCGAGCCAAGATTTAAGGTTTTTGCTAATTGACCTTAATAAACCCAATCAAAGTCCATAAAAAACCAGTGATATTAATAAACAGCATAATATCACGATTTTCTCATTATTAGATTAAACCCGCCATCGAGCATGCCGATATCTCCATGGTATTGTCATTATAGGAGTAGTCTAAATGTCATTGGTTAGGGCGAAGTACAATAATGTAATTATAGCGGAAAGCGAAAACACTATTGTTGTTGAGGGCAACTACTACTTTCCAAAAGATGATATCAAACCAGAATACCTTGAAAACAGTGATACAACCACCAATTGCCCTTGGAAAGGCATCGCATCCTACCATACCGTAACCGTAAATGGCCAAAGTGCTAAAGATGGCTGTTGGTATTACCCAGAGCCGTCCCAGGAAGCACGAAGACTCAAAAACCATTTCGCGTTTTGGGGCGATATAGAAATCATCAAAGAAACTTCAGAAGATAGGCTAAACACCATATGTAAAAGCACCGTCACTTTCATGAAAGGTGTTGTCAAAAACACTAAAGGGGCCGAAAAAAAATGCCCAGGAGTCGTGACCGAAGTCAAAAAATTCCTCGGTGATCTCGGCGCCGAGTCATTAACACATACACTGCCTGAGGAGTACATTAATAGTCTAGGATTTTTCAACTTCTACAACTCGACAAACGCCTGCTTCCTCACCGATTACCAGAATAAGTTCAACAAAACAAACCCGACCTTCAACTGGACCTTCGATGAATTTGAAGTAGAGGGAGTGACCTTGGAAGAATTTCTATCCAAGCTCGAAATTGCAAATGAAGATATTGAAAATGTCTTTAGCACTCTAAAATCTCACGGCTGGGTCAAAATCCCTCAGATCAGAGTAAAGAAAAATGGGGAGTACTTTTTCTATTCCCTGGATATTGCAATTGCAAAACATGGCGACCTAGATTCGCTAACGGGTCTTCAAGGTCAATTTATAGATGTGACAAAAGAAGTAGAGCTATCTCATTCCGTTGAAGACCTACTTAACAATGCGGGGCAAGGCTTTTTATCATTCTGTCAAAATTTCAAGGTTCAGGAGAAATACTCTCAGGCCTGTATCAACTTTTTTGGTAAAGAAATTGGGGGAGAAAACATTTTAGAACTACTCTTCCCTGATGATCCAGAAAAACTAGCTGGTGCCAGAGAAACTTTAGAAGTAGTTATATCTGGTATGTCAGATATTGAAATGATGAAGGACTTCTTAGCCAATGAAGTCAACATCAACAACAGATGGCTTAGAGTTGAGTACCGGTGGATTCCGAAATCAGAGTTTAATTCTATTAATCGCATCATGCTTATCTTGACAGATATTTCAAAAGAGAAAGAGCTCGAAGAGCAACT
>JANQHA010000021.1 GCA_028282865.1 Oligoflexales bacterium | reverse complement strand
TTTACAAACTGCGGACCTATAGCTGTCCAAAGAGCCTCGTGCATCAAAACCTTAGGCCTAGATTTTGAAGTGAGCTTGTTCCATGTCGGATAGTTGATCTTAATCGAGTCGTACTGATTGACCGCCACCTGAACCTTGTTGTAGGAGAGAACAATGCTCGTCGGCCCTTCGTCATTGACCTCTTTCAAATCAGCGTAGACAAAACACCAGATCGCTCTGCCATTTTTAAAAATGCTAGTAAGATACTCAGCTGTAGCAGGAAGTTTTTTCTCCAAAATAGAAAGCTGCTTCTGCACCTTCTCCCAGGCTTCAAAAACACTGTTATCCCCTTCGAGGTCGTCAGAACTAGCAGAAGATGGAGAGAAAGATATGTCACACTCAACCTCGTCAAAAGATTTGATCTCCTGGCCAATCTCTAAGGCATCAGCACCATTGCCCACATCAATACCGTCTGGATCCTCGTCTGCACGCAGATTCACCGAAATACCAATCAGTACTGTCGCAATACTATGAATGAATAATTTAAACATTTCGCGTAACCGGACCTTTCTTAGTTCTATTACTTGTTGTTGCCTTAGAATTGACATGACTAGATATTCTAAAAAACTGGATACCAAGGGTATAAACCTCATCACAGTCTTGGCCCTCATTTAATGAATGAAGGTTGTTTTTAAATTCTCTTATCAACTTTTTGTAATCATCGATCTTGTCACTAGGAACTGCGATGGTTAAAGACCCAAACTCCCGCTCATTAAGCCCTTGCTCCTCCAGAGCAACGTTAGCCTTGGCCAAAATCTGTTTATGGTGGGACCGTATCGCAGTAGAGGGAGTGTCTTTGCCCACCTTAAACTTTGCCTTAGATTTTTTTACAATGCCCTCGACCTCTGCCAGAATACCAACACGTATTAATCTAGAGAGGCCTTCAGAAGCCTCGATAACACTGATACCTAGACGCTTAGCAATCCATTTGGGATCACTTTTCCATTCCTTTGTTTCGGTAAGTTCAAGAATAGCGCTGTGATACCAATCCGATATCACGTTAAAAGCATCCAGCTCTACCTCAGAAAACTTCGATTGATCTCTGATCTTAGATATACGTCTGGTAGCTATAGACCTAATCTTTTCTGACTTACTATGCTCTACCTGTATCAAGTCCGAGAAATAATTCATCTCTTTATCAGTGAACAATAAATTCTCAGAGAAGCGACCTGCCTGATTAAGCGTAAGGTTTCGTTTACCGTTTATAACTTCGCTCAAATACGATGGCGTCAGGCCCAAGTCTCTAGCAAAGGCTCGTAGCGAATACCTAGGATTTTGTTGGCATCTTTTTTCTAATACTGAACGTAAATACCTACGGTAGTCACTGAATTGATAAACTTCCAACTCATCTCCAGTTTAGGTTCGAGGGATAAGTATGACAGCTATAGAGGAATGTAAAGCCTAATATGAACATAGTGTTCACGACATGTGAACGATCTGTATCTATCTTAATAACCGCTAGAAATAGCAGCTAAAATAGCTAACCCCAAGAGGGAGCACTCCTGGGGTCAGTCGGTCTATAAGTTAGCAGCCTAGTTAGTTTTTAAGCTTCCAAGTTATACTCTCTGCTTTCAGCTCTTTCAAAAAATCTTTGCTAGAAAATTTATCCGCAAGAAACTTGCCATCATAATCTTCATACTCTTCCGAAAGAGGCTCTAGGACAAAGGTGTTGTTAACTCTAGGATGGATCGTAAATTGACCCGTAAAGGTTAACTTGGAACCATCAGCAAGCTCCACTATAGCTTTGCTAGCAACATCGGTCGAGACCTTCAGGTCTTGCAATTTTATAGGCTTCTGGCCATCGATAGTTACTAAAGCCTGTGGGTTAACGAGCTGAATAAGAGTAGTAAAATTTTCAATAGCTTCGTTCGCGACACGCAGCGCCCAAAAAACATTCCCCCTGTCCACGTCACCAACATTATCAACCTGAACAGAAGAAAGCTTCTTTTTACCAAAACCTTTAAAGTTATATAGAGCTAAAAAATTATCGTTTGGTAGTGGGATAGGCTCGCTGAACCAAAAAATTCCGGTCAAAGGTAGGATCATACGTGTTTTATCAGGGTCAAATATTTTTTGTGCCTGATTGACTCGGCTGGTTTGCTTCGCGGTAATAACTTTAGCTTTTTTAACAGCCGTAACATACTCTTTGGAAGCCAAAGTTTTTTTCATCTGCAACGCGAGCTCTTCTTCCGAAAAGGAAAATAATGTCTCCAAAACGGTTAGCGGTGACTTCGAATAGTACTGCTCATTGATAGCACCAGATTTCTTATAAACCATATCTGCAATAAAAGCACCGGTCATAGCACACTTATACGTTCGAACGACATAAAACTGAAGCCCCTGATCACCACCTAATGGTGATCTCCCTAGATACAACTCATAGGACTGCTTTTTAAAAAATAAGTCAGTTTCAGTGTCTGATAATTTTCTTACGAGTTGCTGTGAAATAAAGTGTTGAACCCCACAATCTGCCTCATTATATAGATCGGTCGCATACGACTTAGGAAAATGCTTTTTCCGGTACCTCTTAATAGCAATAAGCTCTTTAGCAGCAGAATCAAGAGATTTCCCGTCCACCACATGACCTTTTAATATTTCAGCTTCTAGTAGAGTCAACGCAACATTATCAGAGTTCAGATATTCAATATACTCTGATGACTTCTTCCACTGGTGAGGCGTATCTATCAAGAGGTGTTCTATAAGAAATCTAAATTTGAACTTAATATTTGATAGCGTAGCCAGCCTATCATCGCTAATAGCTGAATGCGACTCATCGACATATTTAAGGTCAAAGACTATCACCTTTTTCTGCTGAAAAGAGGTCACTTCACCAGACATGGCACCAATGCTAGCCTGCTCGCCTTTACACTTCACCTCTAAGCCAGCAAACTCAGCGACCAGCTCATACTCAGAAGGTAATTGGTCGTGGCCAATCAAGCAGTGATATGCATCTTTTCTGTTAAATAAAATTCCCTTATCGGCCCAGCCAGGTATTGGCCAAACAGAAGCATCACCGGCCCTAATGATTTTAAGTGCCTTAGCACTCGCCTCAATAAACTTTTCATCATGTTCCTTTAGCTCGATACCTTGCGCATATACCATCGAGCCAAACAACGTAGTCAACAGAGAAAACAGTATTACCTTCATAGCCTTCTAGACCCCCACTAAGATTAAGTTATCCGACCGAGATACAACCTAGTCAGCTGAGAGTCAAGATACAGGTGAACAATGTGTTCATATTTGCGAACGCTGTTTGGTAATAAAATGAAAGGATCGACCACTAGCTATTGATAGAGTAAAGCCTCCACCAATAGCCTCGGTAGTTTCTTGTCATTAGTTCGTATTCGGATAGTGGGCAAACGCAAGGTGTGCCATACGAGGCCAACGCAGATTATTGAGCATAAACGAGTAGGCCACGTCGACGATGTAACATTGCAGATGGTTGCTTCCTGGATACGAACTACTGTTTAATACCGCCAATACTTCTAACTAGCCTAAAACCAGCGTTCGTATACAAAGCATCTGGCACTCCAGCAAAGCGCTTAGAATACCTACAATCTCCAAACTCAGTATCCCAGCCACCACCACGTAGAACGGCTTTAAAATCGGGGTTAAATTTACCATTCAAAAAACCAGTTGGTCCCTTCGGGTTGATAACTGTAGCATGATCCTTAGTAGCTAAATCGTAATAGTGAGGGTTATAGCGATCTTGCACCCATTCACGAACATTTCCAAGAGTATCATAAAGACCCCACAAATTTGCATTCGGCAAGCTAGTAACGACTTCGGTTTTCTTTCTGTACCACCCCACCTTTGACTTACAATTGATTTTTTTGAAGACATCGTTTGCGTCCGGAGACTGACGACGATTTATTGCACGAGCAAAGTATTCCCACTCAGCTTCAGTCGGGAGCCGGTAACAACCAGTTGTGTAGTGGGCAGAATCAAAATCAGTATTATCAATCTGATCACCGCCACACCTTCTACGGTTTCGACTATTTAGCATCTTTATGAACTGGTGCACATCGTACCAGGAAACCCGTTCTACCGGGTGGTTCGGGCAAATACCCCTAACCGGATCATACTCATCTTTTACTGCAACCTGTCCCTTACGACAATATTGTTCGTCTGCAAACCAAGAAGGACTGGAGCCGACGATCTCATACCATTGTGATTGGGTTACCTCGGTGGTCTGAACCTCAAAATCCACTATAAGCTTGACCTGATGAGCTGGGCTTTCGTCAGCTACCTTATTGTTTCCTCTAAAATAAAAATCTGGAAAACCACGACCATTGACCTTTGACATCGTAACAAAATGCCAGTCAAGTTTTGGCTTAGTGACATAGCTATTTAAAATATTAAAGAAGTATCGATTTTTTGGCTCCTTGTCATCAGCCAGAATCTGAACAAACTTAGAAGGGTCAAGTATGATGTCATCTATAAGTTCATCCACAAGCCCGTTGATTCTAGCAATAGCGTCGTCGATATCGATGTTGGTTTGAATCTTTTTTTCAATCAGGGCTATATCTTTTTCCAACTTAGTCATTAGAGCTTTATCTTTTGGATCTTTGGTCTTCTTTGGGTCTTGCCTTTTAAACCCGATAATAAATGACTCAACTCTATTTAGATACTTTCTAAGACTATCCCGCTTGGTGACAAGTTTAGAGACATTCTTAAGCTTATCTGTGTTATATAGCTTAACATCCCGTTTCATTTCATCCGGGAAACTATTTGCTGATACCTTTAATACTAATTTTAGATGGTCTTTAAAATCCGCTGAGCTTAATTTAACCTCATCAGTTCCAGGTTTTATTGGGCAGTCTTTTTTCTCGAGTACATCCTGCGGATACTGTTCGCATTCTTTAATAAGAACCGATTTACCTTTACTCTTAAATAGGATCACCCGTCCACCCGGACCA
>JANQHA010000649.1 GCA_028282865.1 Oligoflexales bacterium | reverse complement strand
CGAGTTGCTTTAAGCTCTCTGAAGTGGCTCTTACTTTCCACCCACTATGAAAGCTGTGTCTTTTCAAATTTTGAAAGACCTTAATTTGAAATTTGATCGTATTGAAAAAATTTAGTTCGCTGTGCCAAAAGAATATGAAAGTTATATGTTATCGATATGTTGTCATTACTTTTTTTCTATTGGGTTTAGTATAAGTGCCATATTTTCTGGCCAAACTTGTACAACCTATAGTTGTTTTGTAACATCTAATCTTAACTAATTTCATCTAAAAAGGAGTTTTTATGAAGTTGGCAGTAATGTTTATGGTTGTTTTAAGCTCATTTGTAGGCACCTCAATGCTTACGGCTTTTTCCGGTGGCCCTTACGAACCCTCAGAGCCGTTAGATCCAGTTTGTCCTGAAGGTCACACTGCTACAGGCGATATGGGCAGTGGTGACACTGGTATCGTCTCCTCTCGTGAACACCTCTCTGCTCAAGATGCTGTTGAATATATGATAACTCATATTGACCGCTATTATGAAGAATACTGGCACTGTCCTGCGGACTCTTACGGGCTTTATTCACGGAGCATAGATATGGATACTGCGGACGAATGCGTAGGTTACGCCACGGGCTTTTATGAGTGTTGGGGAAGGATTAAGTATAAATGGGTTTGCTGCCGAACACCTGATCCAGCTCCAGTGACATTTTAGGTCTACATGAAGAGGGGCGCCGAAGGGGGCTTCTCTTCTCTCCAAACGATTTTAGTCAACCTCTTTGACAATCCTATAAGCCACAGATCTTACTAATTAATTCGTAGAAACTATTCAATTTTAAGTACGGTTACTCCGTCATTATTGATAAGTTCCCTGGCACTCTTTCCTGTGATATCATATTAACGAGGATCTTTCGTGCATTCAGCCGTGATGCTTGTTGCAAATACTGATAATTATTTACTAACTGGTAGGGGATAGAAATATGGACGCTGCTTCGATAATCAAAGAGGTGACCAAAGACGGTTTTGCTAAGCATTATGATGAGCTTCACTGGGAAGGCAGCTTCGAAGACTATTTGAACATGGTCGTGGAGCGTCCGCAGATTGCTAGGACAGCTTTCCAGCGTGTAGCGGACATGATTCTAAGCTACGGTAGCGATACTTATACTGAATATAAGAAAAAAATCACCAGATATAAGTTTTTTGAAGACCCGATCGATAACGGCAAAGATGCTGTTTTTGGCTTGGATGTACATATCCAAAAGTTAGTGAATGTTTTTATAGCAGGAGCAAATCGTTACGGCCCGGAAAAAAGGGTTGTTCTTTTGCATGGACCAGTTGGGTCTGCGAAATCTACCATTGCTAGGATGCTTAAAAAAGGTTTAGAGCTGTACTCAAGAAACCCTGAAGGGGCTATGTATACATACACTTGGACCAACCTCAATGAAGTCCTTGGCATGGAAGATGAGATGCCTTCTCCTATGCATGAAGAGCCGTTGAAGCTTTTGCCAAGTGAGCGCCGAGAACAAGTTTTGAATATGCTAAACAAGAACCGAGATCGTGCTAAACGCGTTTATGTCGAGGGAGACTTAAACCCAGCATGCCGGTTTGTTTATAGCGAACTAATGAAGCATTACAACGGCGACTGGAATAAGCTGATTCAGAACCACATTAAGGTTCGCAGGTTTGTGCTTTCTGAAAAGGACCGGGTAGGTATTGGAACCTTTCAGCCAAAAGATGAAAAGAACCAAGATTCAACTGAATTAACTGGTGATATTAATTACCGAAAGATTGCCGAGTATGGCTCTGATTCCGATCCTCGTGCATTCAACTTCGATGGGGAGTTCAACGTAGCTAATCGGGGCATTATTGAGTTTGTTGAGGTTCTTAAGCTGGATGTTGCGTTTCTTTACGATCTTTTAACGGCCTCTCAAGAGCATAAGATCAAGCCTAAGAAGTTTGCTCAAACAGATATCGACGAGGTTATCATCGGCCATACTAACGAGCCAGAATATCGAAAACTTCAAAATAATGAGTTTATGGAAGCCTTGCGAGATCGGACAGTTAAAATCGACGTTCCCTACATCACTCGCTTAGATCAAGAGATGAGGATTTATAAAAAAGATTTTAACCCTGAAACAGTTCCTCATATCCATATAGCTCCCCATACGGTGGAGATGGCTTCAATGTGGGCGATCCTTACTCGACTTGAAGAGCCTAAAAAAGCAAATCTAACGATCTTGCAGAAGCTTAAACTATATAATGGCCGGACCATTCCTGGGTTCACTGAAGACAATGTGAAAGAGCTTCGTAAAGAAACCAATCGTGAGGGGATGGAAGGAATCAGCCCTCGTTATATCCAGGATAAGATTTCTAACTCCTTGGTTGTCGATAAAGGGGAAGGCTGTATTAACCCTTTTATTATCCTAAACGAGCTTGAGTCGGGGCTTAAAGCTCACTCACTCATCAGTGATGACGAAGTGCGTAAGCGCTACAAAGAGCTTCTGTCTCTAGTAAAACAAGAATACGAAAATATTGTTAAGCACGAAGTTCAGCGCGCGATTTCTGCAGATGAAGGAGCAATTGAGAAGCTTTGTGGCAACTATATTGATAACGTCAAAGCGTATACCCAGAAAGAAAAGATCCGCAATCCATTCACGGGGGCAGAGGAAGAGCCTAATGAGAGGCTTATGAGGTCTATTGAGGCTAAGATAGATATTGCCGAAAGCCGCAAAGACGATTTTCGCCGGGAGATTATGAATTACATTGGTGCGCTGGCCTTAGATGGTAAGGAGTTTGATTTTCGCACTAATGAACGCCTGCATCGGGCTCTTGAGTTGAAGTTGTTTGAAGACCAAAAAGACACGATTAAATTGACTAGTCTAGTCTCTAAGGTCGTGGATAAGGAAGCTCAAGAAAAAATTGATGTAGTCAAGAATCGGCTGATTAAAAATCACGGATACTGCGAAGTTTGTGCAAACGACGCACTTGGATTTGTTGCGAGTGTTTTCGCTCGTGGTGATGTTGTAAAATCTGGTGCAAAACCCTCGTAACATGAGGTCTCTCTTATGCCAATGAAAATGGAGTCGGATCTAAACCGATTCCGCAAGATCATTAAGGGTAAGGTTAAGAAAGAGCTGCGTAAGTTCATTTCTAACGGTGACCTTATAGGCAGACAAGGAAAAAAACAGGTAACGATACCGTTACCCAGGATTGATATACCTAAATTTCAGTTCGGAACTGACCAACAAGGTGGCGTAGGCCAAGGTGAAGGTGAGCCAGGGGATGAAGTTAGTCAAGGCCAGCCGCAACCTGGAGAAGGTGAAGGTGAGGCGGGCGATCAAGAAGGGCAACACACGTTAGAGGTAGACGTGACTCTGGAAGAGTTAGCTCAGATTCTTGGCGAAGAGCTAGAACTTCCAAATATTGAGAACAAGGGTAAGAAAAATGTTGAAGACAAGCATTATAAATATACAGGTATTCTTCGCCAGGGCCCCGAGTCTTTAAAACATTTTAGGCGTACCTACAAAGAGGCTCTTAAAAGGTCTATTAGTTTGGGAACCTACGACCCAAATGATCCGGTCATTGTTCCTATTAAAGAAGACAAGCGTTACAGATCTTATAAAGTGATTAATGAACCCATCGCTAATGCAGTCATCTTGTACATGATGGATGTTTCTGGGTCGATGGGAGATGAACAGAAAGAGGTTGTTCGGTTAACTAGCTTTTGGCTGGACACCTGGCTACGCACTCAGTACCAAGGTATTGAGCGAAGGTATATCATTCATGATGCCACTGCTCGGGAAGTTGATGAGGATACTTTTTACCGAACTAAAGAGTCTGGCGGGACTTTGATTAGTTCGGCTTATAAGCTAGCGGTCAAAATGATTGAGGAAAATTTTAATCCTAGCGAATGGAATATTTATCTATTTCATTTTTCCGATGGTGACAATTGGTCAGGCAATGACACCGCAGATTGCATGAAATTACTCGAATCAACATTGATGCCTGTATCTAATGCCTTTTGCTATGGGCAGGTAGAATCTAGGTACGGTTCGGGACAGTTTTTACGAGACTTGCACAAGCACTTTGGTGAGAGCCACGAGCAATTAATTACTTCGCAGATCAAAGATCGTGATGCGATCGTGGATGCTTTAAAAACCTTTTTAGGAAAGGGTAAATAGACATGCTTGTTGATACCCGTTTAAGTCCTGAGCTACAGGAGCTAGCAGATTCGCTTGCTGAAAAAGCCCGTGAAGCTGGTTTGGATTTCTTTGAAACTATTTTCGAAATGATTGATTATAACCAACTCGCTGAGATCGCTGCATATGGCGGCTTTCCTACTCGTTATCCGCATTGGCGCTTCGGCATGGAGTACGAGCGTATTGCTAAGAGCTACACTTACGGCCTTTCGATTATTTATGAGATGGTGATCAATACCGATCCTTGTTATGCCTACTTATTACGGGCTAATAGCATGGTGTTTCAAAAGACGGTGATTGCTCATGTGTATGGCCACTGCGACTTCTTTAAAAATAATTATTGGTTTTCAAAGACCAACCGTAAGATGCTTGATCAGATGGCAAACCATGCGTCGATTGTAAAGCGTCTCATTGAAGATATTGGCCACGATGAGGTCGAAGATTTTATCGATAGCGTGCTGTCGCTAGAGAATTTAATCGATATTAATGCGCCTTTTGAGCAAAAAATTCCTCAAGAAGCTGGTGATGAAATTGCTAAAAGGCGCCTACAAGTTCCTAAAATGGAAGCAAAGAAATACATGGACTCCTACGTGAATCCTAAAGACTTCTTAGAAGATCAAAGAAAAATACAGCAGGATAAATATAATCAGTTCGAAAAATTTCCAGCTGAGCCTGCCCGGGATGTTTTGAGCTTTTTGTTGGAGTTTGGACCACTGGAGCAGTGGCAGCGTGAAATCGTAAGGATTATCAGGAATGAGGCTTATTATTTTGCACCCCAAGGCCAAACAAAAATTATTAATGAGGGTTGGGCTACCTACTGGCACAGTAATATGATGACTAAAATAGCGCCGCTTAACGATTCGGAGATTATAGATTATTGTGATCACTATGCTGGCGTGGTTGCCACCTCTCCTGGGCAGCTTAACCCTTATAAGTTGGGCGTTGAATTGCTGAAGCATGTGAAGCATCGATGGGACCGTGGACAATTTGGGCTTGATTATATTCACTGCGATGATCCCAAAGAACGAGCGAGTTGGGATAAGCAGCTTGGTTTAGGTGACGAAAAACTTATGGAGGTCCGTAAATTCCATAATGACATTACCTTCATTGACGAGTTCTTGGATGAAGACTTTTGCCATAATACTAAGATGTTTCTTTACGATTATGACCCAAGGACCAATAGGTATATCATATCGAGCCGAGACTTTAATGCGATCAAACAAAGCTTACTAAGACAATTAACCAACTTTGGCCAACCTATTATTTCAGTCGTTGACGGTAACTATAAGAATCGTGGTGAATTGTTGCTACACCACCAGCATGATGGAATGGATCTTAAGCATGAGTTTACCCTCGAAGTGCTTAGAAATTTATATAAAGTGTGGGGACGTCCGGTTCATATCGAGACGTTGGTTGAGGATGTTAAGCGTAAGGTGAGTTTCGATGGATCGAATCATCAGGTTGAGAAGATATAGTTTTATTACGACTCTTCTATTTTTTTCGGCAGGGATAGCTTTTGGTCAGGCCAATGTTTTACCCAAGGTAGAAAATATGGGCGTGATTCCTGTTCAATGGGAGGAGGCTTCGAATCAACCCTTATCTTCCGCGTTTCAAACAAAGATAGACAAACTATTCTACCAGGCGGTTGTAAATTCGAAACGCTTTAGGGTTGCTAACCGTAACCTTGTTTCTAAGCTTTGGGCGACCCCAGAAAATAGGGCCGAGTTAAAAAGTCGCTATGAGCTCGATGCTTTTGCGAGCCTTAATGTGGTCGTGGGGGCCGAAACTTTAAGACTGGTCGCGCGGATTATGAGTGTCGAATTCAATTCGTTAATAAATGAAACCGATGTATTCTCGCGGCCTTCGTTAACCACCGTTTCTGATAAACAGTTGAAAGAAAAAATTGAGCAGCTGGTATTTCGGATGATAGATCGATTGCCGGTTGATATGCGGGTGATATCGACTCAGGGTAGGTACATCAGTTTATCTGGAGGCAGGCAGCAGGGTGTAAAAGTCGATGATATTATGCCGGTTGTTCGTCCGAGGGTCGATAAGCTGCATCCAGCCGATGGTAGCTGGCTATCTTTCAAAAACGAAAATGTTGGTCGCATTAAAATTGTTGAGGTTAAAAAACAAACCTCGGTCGCATTGGTTCAGTCTCAGTCCTACGATGATGCAATTCAGGTCGGCGACGGTGTCAAAATACCAGATATTCGAAGCCGTCTGCACTTTCGGCGTCGAGACAAACTTATTGCCGAAGCCAAGAGCCAAAAGCGTGCTCCTGTGATTGTTGCACCTTTATATGACAGTAAGGCAACAAGAAAACCTGTTGATAAAAAGATCTACAGTAGAGAGCTG
>JANQHA010000612.1 GCA_028282865.1 Oligoflexales bacterium | reverse complement strand
CTTTAAATTCTCAATTAAATAATAATGCCAGCCTTGACATGAGAAAATTGACTCGTCACCTTTAAGCTTTTTTGTCTTTTCAGGTTGTTTAGGCTTTTGGAAATATACCACATAGCCACCATCTGAGTAACGTAGACCTTCACGATAACCTGTTCTCAAATCCTTAAACTCGTAGGTCGGCATTACTAGGCTTCTAGTATAATCCGAAAACAACGTAGCAAACTTCTTTTTTCGAAGGGGGTCATAATACTCGGTTTCAGACTTTTGCAAGACACCATTAACTAAAAAGATAGAGTGTCGTTCGGTATAGACAATCTGACCTGATTCATTTTTCGCTATACCCCAATGGACAGAGTCAGCCCGTGCGGGTTCTAAGGAAAGAAACGCTAAAAAGAAAAGTAAAAAAAATCTATGAATATAAAACACACTAACCTCCTATAACTTTTAATCGATTTGCTCTACGATTCCATAGAGGCTTAGTAACTAAATTAAACCAAACAAAAAAACCCAATATGAAATAAAGTTGGCTAACCATGGCCGAATGTAGGTCGATTTGATCTGAAAAAACCATTTTTTTTATTAAATAAGCAATATTAAAGTAGGTAGAGAAGCAAATAGTCATGACAAGCAGTCGCCTCTGGCTTAAAACTTCGTGGGGTAATAGTTTTAATTTCAAAAAAGGAAACCAAACGAAGTTTGATTCAGAGGCCAAATTGTGCCACCGCTCCAAATGATCTAATAACCTCTTATCCGCCATGAGCCCTATTTTTAATCCACCTAACCAATGCGCCTAACACGGGAACTTTCTCATAAATCATCGCTCCCAAGTCAAAGTAATCCCGATGATAGATTACTTTATCACCATCATACCTAAAAACTGACACACCATCTAATACGATCGGCACTCCATCCCCGACCTTCTTATGCTTTAGGTGCATCTGCCAAACAAAAACCTTCTCGTTGGATTTTTCGAAGTTATTTTTGGTATCAAACCTAATTGAAATAACATTTTGGTATAGATTTTTATAGTACTTAACCAAATCCTCGATTCCATTAATTTCCCCTAGCGGGTCTACAAACCTAACCTTGTCATCGTAAAACTCTCTACAGATGCTATCCATATTTTCAAAAGTTGCTTTATTAAAGAACTCAGCAATTGACATCCGCTTATCTTTAGCTAGTGCATATGTGTTCATAGCAATAAGACAAAGTGCTAAAATCTCTTTCATAGAAGACCCTTTCCGATATATAAAAACAACGAAAGTAAATACTTAAAATGCCTCGGCTGAGCGAGAGATCATTGCGGTATCGTATAGATGTTTTAGTTCGATCCTTTTCAAAAGATCGTTGTAAAGATCATCTGAGATTTGTCGTGTCCGGCTTAATATCCATAATGCTTTTCTGCTAGGAACACCTACGACTGCGTATTGATAACGGTCATCTAACTCGATAATCCAATAATCACCCTCGGGCGAGCCCATGAACTGGACTTTAAGTTTGGCGTTGGTGCTAATATCCACGACCCGTGCTTTACCTTGCACTGCTCTAGTACGCCCGTCAACCTCGCACGAATTAATGACCTTTATAAGCCCTGGCTTAATTTTGCTATATTCAGCCTGCGAATTAGTGCATCCTTCCTGAAAACTCTGAGGAATTGAAGCAATTTGAAACCACTTACCAAGATAGCGGTCGATATTCACGTAATCGACCACTTTCAAAGGTGGAAGCTCGGATCGCGCATGCGAGCTACTAGAGGTAAAGCATAAAAATACGTTGAAAAATAAAAATACTAGTTTCACGGGGTTCTCTCTTTCTCACCTGGCTATTTTTTAATTTTAGACACAGCTATTTATTTACCATAGCCCCATTAAATAATAGGTCATTTTACTCGATTAAAAATAGAAATCTATTTTATTT
>JANQHA010000550.1 GCA_028282865.1 Oligoflexales bacterium | reverse complement strand
ACACTAAACTCTACTAAATCCAAAGTTTTTAAGTTTGATATCCCAGCATCATTTTTTGCAGATAAAAAGAAGCCAAGTCTACCAATGCTAAATTGGTTTTCATCTTTAGCATCTACTGAGACCACTATAGAAGGATTCGTCTCTGGCGCACTCTGCAATCGCTCACTTATAGGCGACATCACTCGTTCGACTGTTTTCACCAGCGAGTCTGGGTCAATGGGTTTACTTATAAATGCGTCAGCACCTTCGTGAAATGCTTGATAAGGCTGTAAGTCGGCAAACCCCGTCATAAAGATAAAAGGTGGGGTTGTCTTCGACGTTTTCCTAAGTTCATTGAGAAATTTTCTGCCATCCCACACCGGCATTCTGATGTCACAGATGATCAGATCAATATCGTTATTCTGATACTTTTCATAAGCATCTTGTCCATTTTCAGCCATGATTTGCTCGTAGCCGAGCATCTCAAACTCGAAGGCGACAGCCTCACGAAATGTCTTCTGATCATCCACCACTAAGACTTTTTTTTCTGACATAGCTAACTCTCCTAAATTACACTACGCAGCTACCTTAGGTTCTTCATGTACCTTCGGAATTTCCAATACAAAAGTCGTATCAGATTCCTGCGTATCTAAATAAATCCTTCCAAAATGATCTTCTGCTATTCCCTTCGATATGCTTAGCCCAAGACCCGTGCCCTTACCGACATCTTTGGTGGTAAAAAACGGCTCAAGGATATGCTCGCGGGCATCCGGGGGGATGCCTTTGCCATTGTCCGATAACCTTATTTGCAAAGTGTTCATGTCCTCAAATACGTCGATTCGAATAGTTTTTTCAGATTTGCCATTTTCAATAACTGCATATTTCGCATTTTCAAGGATGTTCAGCAGAATCTGACATATCTGTGATTTACGGCATTCAACCAAAAGATTTTTGTCGAAGTCATTGATAATAATTTCTATACCGTGATTTTCCATTGAAGCGCTGCATAAGGTCAATGTGTCACCAATTAGATCAGAGACAGTTACCGGTGAAAACGGATCATTTTCGCCACTACGAGAAAATGACCTTAACCCTTTTATAATCGATTCAATATGCTTACCAGCATGAGAGATAGCCGTTGTAAACTCTTTAACTTTATCCTTATTAAAGTTAGATACATCTATAAGCCGCATTATTTGAGAGCTTCTCATGATTATGGTACCTAACGGCGTATTAATTTCATGAGCTAAACCACTAGCCATTTTACCTAGAGAAACCATTTTTGAATTCTGCATGAGCTGAGATTCAGCTTCTTTAAGCTCAGTGAGATCATTAATCATCACAACGATAATTTGATCTGAATCGAAAGCTACTTTTGCGATCATTACCTGAGCGGGAAACGTAGAGCCATCACTTCGACTCATATTTGTGTCGTGATAAATAATCGGCTTTTTATCTACCTTTCTTTCTAGATCTTCAACAGTATCGTTATTAACAATGATTTTATTTGGCTCAAAAATATCTCCTTCAAGTAACCCAAATATATCTTTTCCTGCATTATTGATACTTCGAATCTTTCCGCGCTTATCGACAGCTAGAACACCAGCAGGAGAAACTGACAAAACCGTCTGCAGGAGCTGGCGATTACTAGAGAAGGCCTGCTCCACAAGGACCGACACAGTTACTGCAGAAAGGATTACAAGCACTGCCATAAATAGGATAGAGCCAAATACCACCGGAGGAAGATTGATTGAACTTGATGATAAAGTTATAGATTCGTCAGGATAAAAATGGACAGCATACATCGCGGTGTAATGCATACAGCTGACAGCGATACCCATTATAAAAGCACAGCTAATATTTTTAATAAGACCTGAATTTCCAAAAGCAATCAGTCTGATTTTTTTTGCCCGAAGAGAAAGCATAGCAAAGACATGAGCAGCTACTATCGAGAATATGAACATAGAGATATCATAGCCCATGAGGGCTTTTGCCCTAATGGCTTCCATACCGGTATAGTGCATAGTGCCAATACCAGCGGCCATATAAAGCGCATTTAGCTGAATTCTTTGCCAGCTCACCGCTACTTCAGAGGCCATAGTTCTAAGTGCAAAAAAAGCTCCGGCCATAGCTGGTAACACTGAGATAAAGGTTAGTGGCATATCGTAAGAGACTTCAATTCCTATACTACAAGCCTGCATTGCCGTAAAATGCATAGCCCATACCCCAAAACCCATAGCCATAGATCCAATAAGTAGGAAAGTCTTTTTCTGCTTAGGGTCTGTGATAGATTTAACTCTATCAATAATTGTAAAAGCCACGTAAGAGGCCATCATGGCATTTAGAATAGATAGAACGACAAGAGGAATATTAAATTCATGATGCATTCCATGATGAATGTGAGCTGAGGGATCAATAAAACGCCAGAATAGAAACTTCATTTGAATGCAAACTTTCTTAATGTTGACTTTAAGCTGTCAATCTATCGGGCTAGTCTATAGATCTCTTTGGTTAACTTTATTAATTTTGCTAAAACCTTGTTTTGCTAATAAAATTTTCTGGTAGTTGAGTGCATAGAAAACTTGTTCTTTATTTATCAAGTTAATAGTAATTAAATACTATGGTCGGCTGCCTTGTCGCAGAGTGTAATAGAGATATATAAGATAAGAAAAACCACTAATTAAGCCTGAGAAAATATTGCCGACAGATCGCACATGATCAGTAAATAAGCTATAATGGATAAGGAGGTCTTGATATGAAACGTATAACTCTGCTGATATTGACAAACCTGATCTTGGTTGGCTGCGGATCTAATGCAAACCCTAATACTATCCCGACTTTGACTGGCACCTTTTGGAACGGAATGTTTTCATCGACGAACGGAAAAAACGCCAAAGTCTCGGTTAACTTCTATAAAGATCAGAGCTTCGATATTGCTCCGCTTGAAAAGCTCAATCAAAACGCCAGCGGAACCTACACCGATATGACGAAGTCAAAAAGCCTGCTTTTAGACATTAAGCAATCGCAGTACACGCTAGTCGGCAATTCAGAATCTTCTCAGGACTTCAAATATGAAATCAATGAAAACGAGCTTATCTTAAAGGGTGATGCGGGTGAGTATCTACTCGTGCAACGAGATTCTGATAAAAATGAAAAAACTAAGACCAATAGATTACTAGGAGATTGGGGCTGTTCACCTAAAGATGGCTCTACTTGGGGTATAAACATAGCTTCAACAAGCTTCAGAGGCCATAAAATGCAGGCGGAACGCCGTACCATATTTTTTGAAGGGGACGTTTTAGATTCCTATACCAACAACGGTTCAAAAGAGGTCATGATTCTTAAAATTATGAGCACTAACGATCACGCGAAGTTGGTGGGAATAAAGCTGCGTGCAACCTACCAAGCCAGTAAAAAAATGCAGCTATCAGAGCTCAACGACAAAAATAAATCGATATCGGATATTACTTGCAGGCAGTAGGCGATCAATACAGCTTAGTCTGATTACCCCTCGTTTACTTTTGCTACTCTGTACCTGGGGACCGTAGCAAAATTGAGGAAGTTATTTATCTAAAAGCTTACATCAAAGGCTACAGTGGCTTATAGGGCTGAAAAAACTGATTCATACCGGCCGATAAACCACTAGTTCCTGGCTCATCTAAGCTCCAAGCATAGTCAAAACGAAATACAAGCCTATACACTTGTGGAATGGAAAAACGCAGGCCAACACCAGCAGAACTTCGGTAGCTTCTACGGTGATTCTCCCAGTCTACCCCGGCTCCTCCAGCATCGAGAAACGCGACACTTTGAAGCCACAGGTACTTAGATTTTAAACTGATATGACGCAGCTCAACATTAGTATAGCTCGCCCTCGTACCATAAATCGCTCCGTCTGGAATACCCCGAACCGATTCAAGTCCACCTAAAAAATACTGGCTTTCAAGAGAGTCGGTAGTCGTTTGGCCTACTTTTAAGTGGAAGGCGTAGTTCAAGTTATTACCAAATAAACGATAATAAAAAATCTCACCTTCGACTAAACTAGCGGTGTTACCCTTCTCAAAAAGAGGACCACCATACCCTAAGACCCTCCAGCCTTTATGATTCAAGTGATTAATTTCAATACTGTCATAAACGAATCTGGGCATCACAGCTGTTTGCCTAGACTCCGCAGTAGATTGACGGATACTTTTAGGGCCGCTAGAAGGAGCGCCTTCCGATGCAACAAACTCGGAAGGGTCTTCTTTGCGTAACCTAATATCTAAGCCAAACTTCAGCCTACCACCAGCAGTGATCGGGATCATATATAAAGTGCGAAACAGACTCCAGTCTGAGCGGTAGTGCCCGAGCTCACGGTCCTTTCGGTCATAAATACTGCGCTCCCGGTACTGGCGCCATGCCTCGAAACCAAAGACATGATTGCCTCCCAGAAGCCTAGGGGCTTTGGCCCATGCAACACCACCCCAAGGTGCTTGGCCATACTTTCTTGCTTCAGCGCCAAGGGTCCAGAGCCTACCAAAACTATGAGTATCATAGATACCTACCACCCTTAGCGGAGTACCACCGCCATAGGACCCGCGAACTACCGGGATAGTAGTCCACTTTTCACCTAGCTCTATTTTAAGTACGTAATCTTCAGTGTCTAGCACCGGATCAAGTGTAAGCTTTGCTTCGGTATAGACTTGGGTGGTCATAATTTTCGACTGCACCGCTTCTAGGTCGGAGGCACCCATCTCGGTAGGAAGTTTTAAATCTAAGTAGCGAAATAACCAATCATCGTCGGTACGGTGATGACCGACAATCTTAACCGCTACAACACGATGCTTCTCATAGGCAAATGCAACCGATGAAATAGGGGTACTGAGTAGCGCACCAAGTAAGATTTTACTTATAATATTATACAAACTCACCTATAAGTACGAATCTTCTTGGTTAAGATAATTATTAACGTAGTCTTGAACACCCACCTCTAAAGAGTAAAAATCGTCTTGGTAACCACCAATCGATTTTAACTTTTCAAGGGTCGCTTCGGTGAAGTATTGGTACTGCTTCTGTAATGATTCAGGCATGTCAATCCACTCGAAATCAGCCTCATTAATACCAAACGAACTGAAGACCGCACGTCCTAGATCACTAAAACTACGGGCTACACCAGTGCCCACATTGTAAATACCTGATCGCTCGGGTTTAGGTGAGTTCCAAAAGTGAGCCATGACCTTCGTTACGTCTTTAACATAGATAAAATCTCGTTTCTGCTCACCATGCTGGTACTCTGGTTTATAACTCTTAAATAGCTTTAAACATTTATGATCACGCACCTGAGGAAAAGCATGGTACACGACACTAGCCTGAGAACCTTTATGATACTCCTGAGGGCCGTACACATTGAAAAATTTTAAGCCCGCCCAAAAAGGTGGAGTTTTAGTTTGGGAGAGCACCCATCGATCAAATACATGCTTACTGAATCCGTATTTATTAATAGGAAGCAGTTTATCATTACCTGTATTTAAATCATCGTAGCCAAGAGCTCCATCTCCATAAGTGGCTGCTGATGAGGCGTAAATAAATGGAATCTTTTTTTCCGTGCAAAACCTAAATAAACTCATCGAGTAGAGAACATTATTTTTCATGAGATAATCAGCATCAATTTCGGTGGTGGTTGAGCAAGCTCCCATATGAATAATGCCCTCGATCGCATCACCGTACTGGTCGAGATTTGACAGGAAGTCGGAAATTGAAACTACATGCGAGAAATTTCTCTTGCTGATATTTTTCCATTTTGGCCCAGTCCCCAGATCATCCACAACCAAGATATCTGTAAGACCCTGCTGGTTGAGCTGCCATACCATGCAACTACCGATAAATCCCGCACTTCCAGTCACTACAATCATGATCTAGTCCTTATTCCGTCTGCGGAGCACAATGAAAAACTTAATTTATCATTATCTCTAAATAAACTAAACTGCCAACTAAGGAGATAATAACAGTGTTTGGTATCGGCCCTCTTGAAATCATAGTAATAGGCGTGGCTGGGTTGCTATTTGTCGGCCCTAAGCGCTTACCCCAGCTAGCAAGCCAATTTGGTCGGTTTTTCGTAAAAATCCGCCGGGCAACCTCCGATATCAAGGGTACCATTGATGAGGCACTGCAGCAGGCAGAAAAAGAACTAGTAGAAGAAGAAAGGGCCAAAATCCGCGAGCTGCTGGAAAAATCGCCTGAAACTGTGGCAGTCAAGAGCCCTGACTCACCAGAAGACAGCGAAACCCATACCCCTGGTGACAATTTATAATTTCCTAACCTTGACCGAAGATCCCCCGACAACCTTGCGATGAAGCCCAAAAGATCGCTTTTTTCTCCCTAAGCTCTTTATTAATTTGCGAAAGATACCTCTGATATTGTTTTATTTCACGGATACCGATCTCTTTTGACCCGTAACTAACAGTATTATACCGATTCCCGATCCGCTGGTTCTGGGGCTTGATCGATAAGTCAACTTTATTAGATTTAGAATAACGAAGGGCAGCTTTAACCGCCGCGAGCTCACTTTGGTTTAACTCAAGATCTTGATCTTGCCTATTCTCTACTTGAAGTTCGCTTTTAATAAGCAATTTAAGGTCACCTCGGCTTTGCCCTAAACCTTTAACTTGCAAACCAAAGGTCCGGTGGGTAGCCTGCACATCCAAATAGTCCGCATTTGCCAATGAGGCAAATCGATCCTCACTATTCAAATCAAGCTCAGCGGTCATCAGGCTTCGGCCCGGATATACTGGAGACTCAAGTTTATTCCACTTTAAATTATTTTTATTAAACCTATGTTGGCCCACAGAAAAATCGATAAAAAATTGACCCGTTAAATACTTCTCGTTATAAAATGCTGTGGGCATATCTAGGGTTATCGTTAAAATACCTTCTAACACACTAAGATAAGCAAAACTTGGAGCCTGCTCCCCAGAAATATTGATAGGAATTTTTATTTCGTTATTAACATGCGCTTTACCTTCTTTGTAACTCGTTACTCGATCGCTTACTAGGGCCGAATCCGCACTTACCTTCTGGATATCTTCGGGGCTAAATCTTTTCATATATTCGACATTTTCTGCCAAATAAATACTGGGCTCGGTATGAATAGAAATTTCAAAATCGGCGTAGCGATTTAGCAATAAAACCTTATCTAAAAGGCTAGCGATTTCAGTCGCAGCTAAATGCCCTCCGACCGCATTGATATACATAGGCAGATGATTTAGCCCTAAATGAATGCCAAACCTATTGAGGTTATTTCGATAACGGCTATGAGTTATGATATCTAGTACAATCCTCCGTTCAGCCGCGCCGCCTTCTTTAAGAAAGATGTCTAAATCAAATTCATCAAATACTGCCGAGCGTAGTGCGAGCTCGGTAGCAAAAACCTCCCAGCTTAGCTCCTTTAGTAATACTAAAGAAAAGGTTTTTTCTCCCTGGCCACTAGCAAGCTGCCTTAGCATATTTCGGACTATGTCATCTTTAAGATCGGACTCCTCAACCACAAACAGGAACTTAGCATATTGTCGCTGCTCACTAAGGCCTGAATCGGTTAATACATCTATAATCTCTGGCGCCAGCCCATGCTTAGTCAACTTAGCAACGTTTAGGGTCGCGGCCCCACCAGCACCGATATCGTTGAGTAGCGGAATTCTTAAAGGAGAATTGTAGTTACCTTTTTGAAAGCCTAAATGCATCGCGACCCGGTTAATTGACCCCTCAATTCCTGTGATCTTGGGTATATCATTTGGTGAGTTTAACTTGTTAAAGAACTTACTATCGGTGATTACACCCGAGGATTCTTTTGCTTGAACCTCAGAAAAAAAGCATACGCTAATAGCGCAAACCAGGGCTTGGAACGGTCTCATATTGACTCCGGTAGTTTTGAAAAAAATCTAATTAATATTTTCAAAAATATCAATTAATTTTTTAAGTATTTGCTTTTATTTAGTTATTTTGGTGAACGACTGGCCGGTCGACCAACGTAGCAGTAACAATCAATAAACTTTACTAGAAAATATGCTGACACAATTGTTCGCGGAAATGTAATCTTGCTCACTCTCGTCTTTAAACACACCATTTAGGTAGAAAAGATATGGTATATACTGGTTCACAGCATTAGCCGCGGCACTTTGATTCGCAAATTTCTGAACGCTCGGCTTCGGGTAGTAGGCTGGCTTTCCCTCGCTGTCATTACGAGGCATCAGCCAAGGGTCCACCAATTTAGAAGCAGACTTGAGATTCTTGATATGCTCTGCGACCGCTTCTACTTCACTTTTTATTAACTCAGTGCGCGCCTGCCCGTGAAGCGATATTTGTTCCTGGCTTATGGGAATCAGCTTAATATTATCAATGGTTCGATCAAAAGGACTTCCACCAACCCGTGGGCTTTCATAAAGCTCACCAAAAATAGAGACTTCATATTTTAAGTCAGACAGATTACCTAAGCTCTGCGGTTCGAGGTCTATTTCAGCAGTTAATCTAAGCCCTTCCCCGAAGGGAACTTTTTCCCAATCCTCGGCGACAATCGCTACATCTTTGCTTTCGATATAATTACTGAACTTTATATCAACCTCCAGGCGCTCATTCGCCAAATATTGGTAAAGCCAACTTAAGCCGAACAAATCTACAGTCAAAAGCTTTTCTTCCAAGGTCAAAACTACCTCTGCTTCCAAATCCTCAATAAAGATTTCGCTACGGTTCAATTGATGAGCTCGACCGGATCGAAAGCTTGAAACCTGATCTTCTATAAGCTGTAAATTATCGGTTGTAGTGAATTTTGAGTCTTCCTGGACTTCAAACAACAGCGGCGAGAAATTGACATAACGGTTAATCTGATTTATCGGCTTACTTAACGAAACGAGGTTAGTAGCGGCTAATTGGACTGCTTCTTTGCCGCCGCGTGCCGGTAGCAATCCCATGCCTAACTCAACGTCAATTTCTCCTAAGCGCTTTTGAAACCTAGAGCGGGTCACAATATCTAAAACTGCTTCAAGCTCGCTATGACCACCTTCTTTTAATAGCACCTCCGTTTTTGTCTTCATCTCCAAAAATGTTTTCTGAGAGACCCTAACAACGAAGTCTTGGATAAAGTCCTTCCATTCGTGTCCGGCATCGAGCTGTATATGGCGATACCTACTTTTATTTCTCTGATACAGGTCGGGAATTTTATTGGTCGCATGAGTAAGTTCATCGCTGCCGCTACCAGGTATTACAACCAAAATCTGGCCATGATCTTTAAAAGCATCATCGATAAATATGTTATAGAGAGCAGAAGCTATTCCTTTTGAAGTCAAATAAAAAACGTGAACCGCATCAACCGGGCGTGACCCAATATCGACCCTAAGTCTTTGTTCTAAAGCGCGCGTATCTGCGTAATCTTGGTATTGATAACCTAAATGCACGACCACGTGACTGGTGTCGCTAAACCCAGTTACCCGACTCAAGCCCCGGCGTTCTCCAAGCTCAGTCAAAAAACTGTGCGAGCGCGCCGCGGAGCCACCATTAGCAAACAACAGCTGGGTCGACAAAATTCCATAAATTACAAGAAAAATAGGCCTCATTCTAAAACCTTCTAATTTTTTCTCTTAGCTATAAAATAAGCACCTGGAAATCAAGGGTTTTTAAATTAACCGGGTAATATCAGGTCGTACGACAGACCTAGGTCCAAAGGTTTAGAATGATTAGACTAAGTGGGCACATTTTTAATCAGAAATCGATGCTCGTCATACATAAGCTTTAGAGGGATACCCTCGTCAAGATATAGCACCACAATATCATCGTCCTGACACCTTAAAACTCGCGCCGATACCACGACACTTACCCCACAAAGGAGCTGGACAGCACCTTTAAACTCAGTGCCTTCCTGAAAGTCAAAGCCGCAGTTATTAAGTAGTTTAATTCCATGTTGAGAAATATCTATGATAGGAAATTCTCGAGACAGAACAACGATCCGAGCGCAGTTTAGCTTAGGGTAATCAATGCGGAAATGCTCACGTCGTTGTTGCTCACCTTGCGTATCCGACACGTTCCACCCATCATTTTCGAAACGATTTTACTTTTTCTACCATTTGTTGCAGCTCCTCGGCACTAAGCACACCACCCCATGGGGCCATAAGCGCGCTCTTACCAACAGCTGGTCCGCCATCTTTGATGATTTTAGCAATATACTCGTCTGTAATTGAAGGATCATTCCAAGTAACAAAGTTCCTCGGAACAGGTTTCAGCGCCATACCAGCCGGGCCTTTTCCGTCACCTTTTTCTCCGTGACACGATGCACAAAAAGTCGAGTACTTGCCGTCAATGCCCGACGAGCCTGAGCTCTCTTGACTTTTATCGACAGCGACCGGGATACTGCCGTCCTTTTCTAGGCTTGGTACGCCCTGGTTCGCTTGCTTGCTTTCTTCTTTAAACTTCTTCCAATCGCCCGTTGGATCATGTTGCTCTGTACATCCACGGCAGCCACTGAACATAACAAATATCGACCAAACAGCTAGCATCGCAATATTCCGCATCAACCTCTACTCCTCTTAAGTCCACCTATTGACGGTAACCCACAGTATATACCTAATTTGCGCTGATTTACAGCAAGATTCAAATACCGCCTAGCAAATAACTTAGCTCTATTAAGAACCTACGGACAGAGCGCTCCCTAGTGCCATCGTTTCGTACAAAACCCCCGCGGCTTTTACCCTGCTCTAGGTGACTTCGGCGCTCTTCCGCCGCAATCAAACTTAATTCAATGCCGTTTCTTAAATCTTTCTGATAACCTAAATCAAACTGGTATCCATGTACCCATAAACTGCTGTCAAATTTACTCCGGCCGTAGTGGAACCCTAACAAAACCCAGCCTTGCGGCACCACTTGCAGGCTGTTAGTTAAGCGGCCACTTTGGTGAGTTCTTGAAGGAAGGTTGATTTGATCGCCCGTCCACTTTTCTTTTAAAATCCTAACCTCAAAACTAGTTTTCCCCAAATAGGAGTCTACGGCCCACATAAATTCATTATATAAACGGGCATAAACCTCATTTCTTTTCCCCTCACCAGTGCTATCAACGTAGTGACTATCACCACCCCCAAGCAAAATGCCTAGTCGATGAGAGGCCGTCCGGACCCACCTGACACCAGCAGCAACACCCAAATGAGGATCATTGGCCCCCGGCCCGGTATCGTGGGTCTTGTCTTTAGAAACTTCCTGCTCAACACGATCACCTGCACCTTGATGGACCCATAAGTCAAATATGAGGCCAGTGTTTGGCATCTGCTGAGAATAGTCACCATCATGCTTATCAAACCGCCACTGTAGGTAAGCACCAGCAAATTTAGTGGGAAGTATAACTTCCAGGCCAAACTCTGGCTCGTGGGTATAAGCCGAGCGCTGTCTAACCATCTGCTCAAAAACACCAAAACTAAGAACTGCTGAATCTAGGAACAAAAGATCTATACTATAGGCGTCGAGCAACTCAACAGGCTGCTTCTTAAAGTAGACCGTACCTGCGCGAGTGTCATAATCAGCCTGATCTTCCCGCAACGAACTATCTGGTCTTAGAATTAGGTTGAGCTGGGAATGCCCCGGGTACGCCCACCGAACCCCCATCCTCATCTGCTTAAGCCCCAAACTTCTCGATTCGGCAGCTTCGAGCCTCGATAATTGATTAGGCTGTTGAAGTCCTTCAGTGGAAAAAGGATTTTGCAGTATATCCAAATACTGCAAACTTAAATCAAGGTCGTAAGATAGTTGCGGCGAACCAGCTGCTTGAGCTAACGACGTTAGATTTAAAAACAACGTTGCAACGGAAAGCCAAACCAACTGAATATTCATTATTATTCCACCTTTTTTTTCTAATAACCAAATACTATATCCCTTAACACAATTCGATTCAACAGTCCTATAGATTCAGCGAGGTATCACCGAAATCCCGTCAAATTTCTGTCATATAAATTTTGGCAACTTCGTCAGAAGTTTGGCACCTATAAAATTGAAATAATTAACGCAAATTTATTAACCCGCTGATAGTAAGTTTTTTTTATTCAGTATTATTAAACTTCCAAAACCCGCAAAAGTATTTAGGCCCAAATCGTGCATACAGGCATATAGGTCTTTGCGTATTCAGTTTAACGTAATCATTTTTCCATGGTGGATCCGGTATGGCCGAAGAAGAACAACAAGAAGAAGAAAGTAAAGCAGAAGAAACTCCAGAAGGTGAGGAGCCTAAAAAAAGCAAGAAAATGCTTTTTATTATTATCGGTGCTGTGGTCGCCCTCTTAGTTGGAGGCGGTGCGGCGTTCTTTCTGATGAGTGGTGACGACACTCCTCCTGAGTCCACTGAAGTAACCACTGACGGCGAAGAAACACCCGAAGGTGAGGTTCCAGAAGGCGAAGAAAACGTCGAGGAGGAACAAGCAGCCGATGGTGAAAAAAAAGAAGGTGAAGGGGAGAAAGCTGCCGACGGGGAAACCGAAGAAGCAAAAGCTGAATCAGGTGCCAGCGCAGTAGGGCATACCTACGAATTTAAAACATTCCACTTAAACTTAGGGAATCCAATAGAAAACCACTACGTCAGACTTGAAGTCGCCCTAAACTTCAAAGGTGGCGATGAGCAAAAAGCAGAGATAGAAAGCCGGGCTGCACAGCTACGCGATGCCATTGTAAGTATCACTAGCCGAAAGACTCGAGAGTTTTTACTCGGACCAGATGGCAAAGATCAACTAAGGAGAGAGTTATTAATTCGAATAAATCGCTTTATGGAACGACCTGTTAACGCAGTTTATATAACCGACATATTAATTGAATGATGAGATAAAGTATGAACCAAGTATTATCACAAAACGAAGTCGACGCCTTACTATCAGCAGTAGGTGACAACAGCGTCGAGTCCGAGGAAGAAGGCGGAGAGGGTCTTAAGAGTGGCGTAGTCCAATACGATCTTTCTAACCAAGATCGTATTATTCGAGGGCGAATGCCGACCTTGGACATCATTCACGACAGGTTCATACGTCTATTCCGAGTCACGTTGTCAAATTCACTCAGAAAAGTTGCGAACCTAAGTGTAAACTCTACCGGACCTCTCAAGTTCTCCGAGTTTATGAACTCACTACCATTACCATCTTGCTTGAATATCCTCAGACTAGACCCTCTTAGAGGTGCAGCCGTCATGGTTATCGAATCCAAGCTACTATATGCACTGGTCGATAGTTTCTTCGGGGGTAGCGATGTGCCTTATACAAAGATCGAGGGAAAAGACTTTACCCAGATAGAAATAAAAATGGCTCGAAGAGTTGTGTTAGCAGCAATTGACGACTTAGAAAAAGCATGGGAACCAGTTTATCCTCTCAAGATAGGCTATAGCCGTACTGAAATTAACCCTCAATTTGTTGCCGTAGTGCCGCCATCTGATGTTGTTATCGCAACCACCTTTGATGTCGAGCTAGAAAAAATTTCCGGAACCATAAAAATAGTCATTCCGTACGCAACACTAGAACCAATCAAATCAAAACTAGCTGTCGGGTTCCAGAGTGAGCAACTCGAAGTAGACTTCATCTGGATCAATCGGATTAAAGAGCAAATACTTCATACTTCAGCAAATTTACTCATACAACTTGGCGAAGCAGAGATCACGGTCGCTGATTTAATGAAGCTAGAGGTTGGAGATATTATCCAACTTGATACCGATGCAACCATGCCACTAGATGTTCTCGCTGAAGGCGTCGTAAAGTTTAAAGGACTACCAGGAATACTTAAAGGTAACAGGGCCATTAAAATCACAGAGTCCCTCATAGATGTATAAACAATAGCTTAAGATAGGAAGAAAGCCATGACTGATGAAACCTCAACCGAAGATTTTGGGCTCGGCAACGATTTCGACGAAGCAGGTGCCGAGAACAGTGAAGAAACCGAAGGAGAAGGCGGAGATGGTGGCCAGGGTGCTAAGCTAGCACGGACCGACTTCTCAAAGCTAAAAATGATCCTCGACGTACCTTTAAAAGTATCAGTCGAGCTAGGAAGAACAAAAATGCTGGTTAACGACTTACTGCAGCTAGGC
>JANQHA010000247.1 GCA_028282865.1 Oligoflexales bacterium | reverse complement strand
GCCGCCTCCGACTTCATTAGAGATTGGCTTTACCTGAGAGCGGTCCTCGATAAAACACAACCCACCGCTGAGCACAGTAACTTTCTTAGCGGAAACCTGTGCGACCGGTTGCCGTCTTATAGCCGGTGAAGTTTTTTTATCGATAATTAGGCTTAACCAGCTTCGAATAATGTCATTTGGAATGATCAACAAATGATTTTCTACTGCTTGATGAGATTTGCGCCACTCTTCAACTGTTGCAGGTTTTCCAGGAACTTTACTAATATATTGGTGAGATAATAATCCTACCAATGTACCGTCGCTATTCTTAGTAACCGCTCCTCCACTCATGCCGAATTCACCATGGGCTTCGATGATTTCTGTCATATAGGCTGCGAGTGGTATAAAATTTCGCTTACTCTGAGCTAATAGTAACCTGCCATAGGGATCAGAAACTAACCGTTCAGCGCCGAAAGGAAAACCCCAAGTGGTAACCTTTCCCGAAGTAGCGTCTTTGGCAAATAGATCTCTTTTGCTAATTGCTGAGCTTTTAATGTGCTTTGCAACTTTTAGAAGTGTTAAGCCATAGCCCCAATCGGCTGCGATAAGCTCAGTTTTAATGTCGCCAAAGGTATCGTTCCGTGCCACATGGCAAAACTTCTTTTGACTATGAATGACTACGTGCTCAGAGGTTATGATGTAGGTCTGCTCTTTATCGTGAAACAGAAAGCCACTGCCTTTAAAACCGTTTTTTTCGCTACCACAGCGACCAGAAAATACCTTGACCAACATCTCGCGATTAAGCTTACTGAGTGCGTAGCTAGTATGGGAGCTAATAATTAAAAAAGCTAAAGGTACTAGGCAATATCTCATAGTCTTCGGCCCCCTATAAACTCATTTTTCATAGACTGATCGTTGGAGATTTTTGCGATCAATTCGGGAGTGAGAATTAGTTTAGTCGCTCTAGCTTTGCCTTGCCGTTTGATGAGGCGCTGCTTCTCCCAAGCTCCGATCAAACGATTGGTTGTGGCGCGGGATTTACCTAATATATTCTGCAAGTCTTTTGTCTTCATCTCACCAGGAATGGCTAGAGATTTCTTAGAGCTTACATCTCGAGATTCTGGGGTGCTATCTAGACTGCCATTAGGGCTAAAAAAGCTTCTCCAGTAGCGGTTTTCTCCAAGTTGATCAGAAAGTAGTTGGCGATTTACAATTTGAACACGGTCCCAAGCGCCCTCAGAGTAAATTTTACCCTCTTTGGTTCTAAACTGAATGTAGGGACGACATATTTTGTTTAGTCTTTGGAGTAGATTGTAAATTTTTTGATCATGCAAAACCATGTCGTAACTGCGTAAGCCAAAGCTCGCCGCCAGTAATTTTTCCTTAGTAGTGACGTGATACTTTCTTATAACCTCTAGTGCACGACAAAGCGGCTCCGAAGTAGTAGTACTGTTCTGACTTTCACTATTGGTTATTTTGAATGTCGAAAAATCGACTGAAATTGCAGCAGTGCTTTGGCCTGAAATTCCAATCAACTTGATCAGGTTTTCAGTCAGGCTGCTAAATGAATTTGGTGATCCATTAGATCCGGAATCTCCTCGAACCTCCTCTATCAGCATTCTAAAATATAAATCTTTGGAGTGCCATAAAGGGTGACTGGTTAGCTGTTCATAGTAGCTATCTGCTAAATGATCCTCTCTATCACGACGTGCTTTTAGATAGGCAATGCAAAGGTGCTCCAGTTCGAATATCGGAAACTTATTATCAATGCTGATAGCCCATTTCTGAATAAACGTCTGGTGGTCTTGCTGTTGATCAAAAAGATCTAACCAGGATAAGGTGTTAATTAAAAGTTGTTGGTCTTCGACAGTTAGGCGCGAGATAAAATCATCTGATCTAAGTCGCTCTAGCATTGGCATCACTTTACTTAGTGGCCAGCTATTTGGATCTTGAAGCCAGCACCAGGTCCATAGATAAAATCGGTCGACCCATTCAGATGGCTTTATAAAACCTGCCGAATCGTCTGTGTGTTGGATGCCTTGAAGGGTGCGTAGTCTAAAGTTTTTCATAAATAAGTTCAGATCTTGGTTGACGCAAAATTCTGCCAACTTTTTGCCAAAGTCTTTTTGAGGGAGTGCATATCTATGGTAGGGTAACCGAGCGATCCATAATTTAAAGTAAGTCGATTGGTTGCTCGGATCTTTGCTGTTAAGCTCTATCTTAGTTTGGGAGACTAAACCTTGACGAAAGTCACTTCTAAGCTGATAGGCTTCTATTTGACTCAATACTCCATCGGTTGCATTTTTTCCTAACTTGGCTACGCTGGCGTCGATCTTGCGAAGCATCTCTGTTGCCGGGATACCTAGGTTTTCAAAACACAGCAGGCTATTTAGCTCGGCGCATAACCGTTCCCAGGTGCTATAATCATCGCTTTCTTTCTTACTTTTTGTAGCAGCTAGAAAGCAGTCTAGTGCATTGGTAAAGTCCCCGGTCGCAAAAAAATTCAGGCCTTTTTCAAAGTATAACCGGTAGGTACTCTTTATCCCCATTTTAGAAACTAGCTGATCACATAAGTTTACAAGATCACGACTCTCGCTAAATGACTTCTGCATACGTCGAAGCGATGCTTTGAGCAGTATCGTGTCTATGATGTCTTCTGGCTTGCCAGCTGTACATAGCTTGATGATTTCGTCAGGCTTGAATTCTGATCCAAACGGCAGCCCGGTAAGTCCAGCTAGTTCTACGTACCCTTCGAGGGCTTGCTCGTGCTGTTGCTCTATGCGCCAGCGCCAGGTTTGTTGCAGTTTTTTTGATACCTTCGACATCGCTGGCTCACTTGCTGAGTAGATACTGAGAAAGAACCGTAATCATCAAACCCAAACCTTGGGTGCGACCGTTGTCTCGCAAGGTAGTCATGAGACCTTGATTTCGAGGCAGGCGGAGTAGGTTTTGACAGGCATTAGTCTGATCTCGAAGCGAGTCATCAGTGCCATTGACGTCTGATATAATTCGCCCAAGGTCAGCAATAAGGGCCTCCAGTACTTCTCGTTCATCAGTGCTTGCGATGAACCTTCTACTAGCCTCGAGGCCGAAGTGTATGAGCTTAACAGCAGTTAAAAAAGTCTCCGCATTTAGGTCGATGTCTGTAATTTTATTGATTCCAGCCTTTTTATTGATGAAGGCAGCATTCTCACTATATTTGGTTCGAAACTTCTCTAACGTTTTGGTTGACAGATCTAGGACAAATGGTTCCATCGAGTTTATGACTAGTGCTCGAACTAAAACCTTTTTATACGAAATATATAATTCAGAAGATTGATCTATTTTATAGCCTTCCAAGTGCTTGGCTACTTTAGCCAAGAATTTACTTTTATATCCGTAGACGTAGTCTTTAAGTTTGCTAAGTTTCGTCTCAAAGTTGTCTATATTAAACGCGCTAGAGAAACCGGTGCTACCAGTCATGAATTTTTTAACTTTTTCAATGTTTTTAAGACCGTCATCTTCCCAGCAAATGCCTCCTTCAGAGGTACTGAAGCAAAACCCCTCCACTCCAGCGGAAATAGACCCAGGATCTCCGTAATAATGAACGTCAAAATCTCTAATGCTGTTGTGGAACTTGCATTTGATGTCATTATCGCCGAGGGCGCATAAATTACTGTCGAAACTTGCGATCATATTGATATCTTTTATTCCATCTGGTCCTGTGAGCTGTTTAGGCTGGATATCACTGCATCTAAGGCTGTTTGCATCGGTAAGGAAGCATGGCTGGTCATCGTAAATAGTTAACATCTTTATTTCGGAGCCAGCTATACTATCGAAGTCGGACTCATCAATGGACTTACCTTCAAGGAACAGTCCCCAGCACTTTGCTGTCTTGCGATTAGGTCCTACTGCACAGCCTCCAGTTGAGCTTAGCACTATCAGGTCGGAATTTGGTATATTCGGTGCATCGAGTTTTTTAAAGCGCGAGTCGTCTCCTAGACATTTAATACCCGAGTCATGACTGGCACAGGAGAAATTTGACCCAGCTGCAATAAATCTTGGTCTGCTAGCAAACTCTATTCTTCTTCCGCCCTTTTCAAAACCTAGACCCCAGCAAATCATTCCATCTGCATCTAACGCGCAGGCATGCCGATGCCCAACAGCTAATTGCTCTACTGGGAGTTTTAGTTTTGGCACGTCTTGCTGACCGAAGTTATTGTTGTCGCCATCACAAACGACGTTATTTTTATCATTAATGACGCATAAAAAACCCTGGCCGACGGCATAGT
>JANQHA010000172.1 GCA_028282865.1 Oligoflexales bacterium | reverse complement strand
GATTGTGTAGAGACGATGATCGATACGTCTCATCCAATTTTTAGTCTTTTTCTCGTCGTTTCGATGGTCGAGCCGAAGGGTCAAAGAACTAAGCTTTTCCTTTACTCCTTCCGGGAAGTTAATTTTTTTGAATGTCCGGTGGTTAGGAATTAATTCTACCCCCTTAATGCTAACGACCTGCTCGACCTTAGTGGTAGTTGCGCTAGCTGCACTGTATTTAGTGGTGGGGTTTGCGACGGCAAATACCTGCTTGGTTCCCACCGCAAGCTCCAACTTAGTAACCGAGGGTCTAAATTTAACTGCCTCAACCAGAAGATCATATTTCGAATCAACCAAAAAGCTACCGCTATAGGCGGAAACAGTGATTTCGTATATCCCTTGTTTCTTAACAGTCGGAACCTTTAAGTTAACCACCGATCTATCGCTTGGTATCTCCGGAGACTTATAGGCGACAGCTCCAGATACTTCCTCGCCATCAGGGTCGTAAACTTGAATCAACAGCCTACCATTAGCATCGGGAGCGATTCCCAAGGTCAAAGAAATTTCTGAGTCAGACTTTCTCAGAGATACTGGATATCGATGGGTGGTACTGGCTTTGATCTCCTGTGAACCCACCGCGTAGGCATATGTTTTCTTGTTAATTTTATGGTCGATAGAAGGTAAGTAAACCTCTTCGGTAACCTGGGTTAACTCGAGTGGTACATGAACCGTATCTAATACAGTCAACACCCGATGGCCCTGGAGGAAAAGATCGTATTTAGCGGTATAGACCTTGCCTGCTTCCATAACTTTACGGTTTCTAACACTAGTAAAAGCCTCTCTTCGGCGGTTATTGATCACTACAGAGCCCTTTAGAGATCTTCCGTCAGACTTAGTGTTAGCGATTGAGAACGGTAGCGGATGCCGCTGTCCTAGATCGTAGGTATAAACGTGACCGAGGTGGTCTTGGACTTCGACCTGCGATAGAACGACTTCAATCTCGGCGGTTTGAATCGACTCAAGAGCTGCCTTGGACATTTCACCGTCAGAGTTGACGCCAATTTTTATAGTTTTAGCTCTAGCGACATCAATCTCACCCCGGTTGTAGAGCCGATTGGCCTTACCATTATCATTCACTTTAGCATTAAAAAAGTAGTGGCTATAAGGGGTCTCAGATCCTTCAGGACTTTTTAACTCCCCTAACCTTTCGGCCATAGTGATATATGCGGAGTTGATATCAATAAGGCCGTGGCCAATCTGCACCTGTGAGTAGTGTTTGAAATCTTTTTTAGTCGCTGAGTCCTCTAGTGCAGCCCTAAACATCAACGGAAAGTGGATAAGCGAGTAATTTTCACGATCGGCACCAGGCTTCAAACTAGCGATTTTTTCGGCCTTTAACTCACCATACCACTTGTAGGACTCGTCTGTTTTAAGCAGTGAAAGTAACGCAGCAGCAGAACCAGCGGCAATTGGAGAAGACATACTAGTTCCATTATACATCCCAGCACCAGTAGATCTAATTGGTACGGCAGATAACGCAGAGCCTGGAGCCGTGATATTAGGCCGCTGCTCACCAGTATAACTGGGGCCTACCGACGAAAAGAATAGCTGCTGATTCTCTTGTAGTTCTTGATCGGGGTTAAAGCCATAGTGTTTGATAAGGGTATTGCGCGAAACATGGGCGCCTACCAATACTGCAGGACTTAGGCTTCCTAAAGAGTTTAGGCTTCGGTGACCCGGACCAGAGTTCGAGGCAGAAATAAAGAACGTTGCACCAAATTTAGCTGATAGATCACGAATCAAAATGTCGTAGAAACCTTCCCTATAACCTTGCTGGCTTCCTAAAGAAATATTCACGACATCAGGAACCAAATTCTGGTCGTTATAAAATGCTTTGATTAAACCACGTATAATTGCAGAGTCAGTACAAGTGATTCCAGAGCATACTTTTAGGGCCATAATTTCTGCTTTAGGGGCAGCCCCTTTGATACGGGCTCCGTCGCCTGCTGCAATACCTGATACGTGAGTGCCGTGGGAATTCAAATCCATCCCAACTGTTAAGTAGCTAAGATTTCCGCTTGAGTCCTTCTCAAAAATCAACGGATATGCAACAGAGTTATTTGATGAAGGGAAGCGTAAGAACTTACTAAAAGGCTTCACGTCTTCCCCCGCACGTTGCTTAGCACGGTACTGATTAAAGTCGATGATAGGACGTTTCATCTCTGAGTCATCAAAAGAGTAGCTATTATCAAAATCAAAATAAGCGACATAGTCACCCTCTTTATTTTGACCTGCCAAGATAATATTCTTATCTTTTACCGAACCGTTGTTATCGACATCTAGGCCCTCTTTGCCTTTATTTTTGCTAGCTGGAGATACTTGTGCGCCCATCGCGGCTTCATCCAAAATACCAAGATAGACTGGTTTCTCATGGTCTAAGCCAGCTGGAA